>NZ_AFAL01000025.1 GCF_000193225.1 Verminephrobacter aporrectodeae subsp. tuberculatae At4
CTTGGGCGCCTTGACGAGCTGCATCGCGGCGTTGTCCACGTACATGTGCTGCAACTCGACGTCGGGATATTCCTGGTGCACCCCGATGAGCGTGTCCCTCCAGAACTGGGAGGTTTCCAGCACGTTCGCCTTGTCCACGCTGGTGAGCTTTTTGCTGCGCTTGCGCGCGGCCTGGAAGGCCACGTGGGCGATGCGCTCGATTTCGGGCCGGGAGTAGCGCATGGTGTCAAACGCTTCCTCGGCGCCGGGGAACTGCCCGTCGATTGCGGTTCGGCGGCCGCGCGGCTGGCCAAAGTAGATGTCGCCGGTGAGTTCGCGGACGATGAGGATGTCCAGGCCCGCGACGAGTTCGGGCCGGAGGCTGGACGCGCCCACCAACTGCGCGTGGCAGACGGCGGGGCGCAGGTTGGCGAACAGGCCCAGGTTCTTGCGCAGCCCCAGGATCGCCTGCTCGGGGCGCAGCGATCGCTCGAGCTGGTCGTACTTCCAGTCGCCCACGGCGCCAAACAGGATGGCGTCGGACTGCCTGGCGAGTGCGAGCGTGGACTCGGGCAGGGGGTGGGCATGCGCATCGTAGGCGGCGCCGCCCACCAGGGCCGATTCCAGTTCGAACTTCAGTTCCAGCACTTCCAGAACCTTGACGGCCTCGGCGACGATCTCGGGACCGATTCCGTCGCCCGGCAGGACTGCGATTTTCATGGCTTGTTCCGTTCTCGATGGCTATGCATGCATATGGGGGCAGGGGGCAGCAGGAGGAGGATCAGGGCGGCATGCTGCGTGCGAGCCAGGGCATGGTGGCCAGGCGCTGCTCCTCAAAGGCCTTGATCTTCCCGGATTGGCGCAGGGTCAGGCCGATGTCGTCCAGGCCGTTGAGCAGGCAGTACCTGCGGAAGGCCTGTACTTCGAACGGGATCTCGGCGCCCTGCGCGGGCACGATGCATTCGCGCTCGAGGTCGATCACGAGTTGGTAGCCGGGGAAGGCCAGCACGTCGTCGAACATCCGGGCCACGGTGTGGTCGGGCAGGGCGATGGGCAGCAGGCCGTTCTTGAAGCAGTTGTTGAAGAAGATGTCGGCAAAGCTGGGCGCGATGAGCGCGCGAAAGCCGAACTGCGCGAGCGCCCAGGGCGCGTGCTCGCGGCTGGACCCGCAGCCGAAGTTCTTGCGCGCCAGCAGGATCGATGCGCCCTGGTAGCGTGGCTGGTTCAGCACGAAGTCCGGGTTCGGCCTGCGGCGCGCCGGGTCCTGCCCGGGCTCGCCCGGGTCCAGGTAGCGCCACGCGTCGAACAGGTTCACGCCGAAGCCGGTCTTCTTGATCGACTTGAGGAACTGCTTGGGGATGATGGCGTCGGTATCGACGTTCTCGCGGTCCATGGGGGCCACGAGGCCCTTGTGCAAGGTGAATTTCTGCATGGCGTTGTCCTGGTTTGGCGACTGGCCTGGCGGGCTCAGGCAAATGGGCGGATGTCCACGAAATGGCCGTGCACCGCAGCCGCGGCGGCCATCGCGGGGCTCACGAGATGGGTGCGGCCGCCGGCGCCCTGGCGGCCTTCAAAATTGCGGTTGCTCGTGGACGCGCAGCGCTCGCCGGGCTCCAGGCGGTCGGCGTTCATGGCCAGGCACATGGAGCAGCCGGGTTCGCGCCATTCAAAGCCCGCGGCCTGGAAGATGGTGTGCAGGCCCTCGCGTTCGGCCTGTTCCTTGACCAGACCCGAGCCGGGGACCACCATGGCCAGCTTCACGTTGCCGGCCACCTTGCGGCCGAGCTTCCTGAGCACGGCCGCGGCCTCGCGCATGTCTTCGATGCGGCTGTTGGTGCACGAGCCGATGAACACCTTGTCGAGGGTGATGTCGTGGATCGCCTTTCCGGGTTGCAGCCCCATGTAGCTCAGCGCGCGTTCGATGGCGCCGCGCTTGTTCACGTCCTTCTCCTTGTCCGGATCGGGGATGCGGGCGTCGATTCCGAGCACCATCTCGGGCGAGGTGCCCCAGGTCACCTGCGGCGCGATCCGGGCCGCGTCGATCCGGACGGTGGCGTCGAACCGGGCGCCGGCATCCGAGTGCAATGTGTTCCAGTACGCCACGGCCTGCTCCCATTCCAGGCCCGTTGGCGCAAGCGGGCGGCCCCGGACGTAGTCAATGGTCCTCGCGTCCACCGCCACCAGCCCGGCGCGCGCACCGGCCTCGATGGCCATGTTGCAGACGGTCATGCGGCCCTCCATGCTCAGCGCGCGGATCGCCGCGCCCGCGAACTCGATGGTGTAGCCCGTGCCGCCCGCGGTGCCTATCTGGCCGATGATGGCCAGCACCAGGTCCTTGGCCGTGATGCCCTTGGCCAACTGGCCATCGAGCAGCAGCAGCATGTTTTTCGCCTTGCGGGCGAGCAGCGTTTGCGTGGCCAGCACGTGCTCGACCTCGGAGGTGCCGATGCCGTGCGCCAACGCGCCAAATGCGCCGTGGGTGGAGGTGTGGCTGTCGCCGCAGACGACGGTCATTCCGGGCAGGGTGGCGCCGTTTTCCGGGCCGATCACATGCACGATTCCCTGGCGCTGGTGCATGAACGGAAAGAACGCGGCGGGCGCGATCTGCGCCATGTTGTCGTTCAGCGTGGTGATCTGCTCGCGGCTGATCGGGTCGGTGATTCCGTCGTAGCCGCGCTCCCAGCCCGTGGTGGGCGTGTTGTGGTCGGCCGTGGCGACGATGGAACTCGTGCGCCAGACCCTGCGGCCCGCCGCGCGCAGGCCCTCGAACGCCTGGGGGCTCGTGACCTCGTGCACCAGATGGCGGTCGATGTAGAGGATGGAGGTGCCGTCCTCTTCGGTATGGACGACATGCTCGTCCCAGATTTTGTCGTACAGCGTGCGGTCCATGGCGGGGCTTTCTGCTCTCCAAGCGGGGGATTGGATTCTAGTGGCGCGCGTCAAGCCGCAAGCAGCCGGGGGAGGGCAGGGCGCCCCGGACGGCGCACAACCGCCCGGGACGTGGCCGCAGGCGGTTGGGCCGGGGGAGAGCGGCTGTCAGCTGAAGAAGTTCTTGAGCCGGTCGGTCCAGCTCTCGCCGCTGGGCGAATGGCGCGCGCCGCCCTTCTTCAGCGAATCCTCGAGTTCGTGCAGCAGCTTGCGCTGGTGCTCGGTGAGCTTGACCGGCGTCTCCACGGCGATATGGCAGTACAGGTCGCCGGGGTAGCTCGCGCGCACCCCCTTGATTCCCTTGCCGCGCAGGCGGAACTGCTTGCCCGCCTGGGTGCCTTCGGGGATGTCGATGGCCGCCTTGCCCGCGAGCGTGGGGACCTCGATCTCGCCACCGAGCGCGGCCGTGATGAAGCTCACGGGCACCTGGCAATGCAGGTCGTCGCCGTTGCGCTCGAAGATGTCGTGCTTCTTCAGGCGGATTTCGATGTACAGGTCGCCCGGGGGGCCGCCATTCGTTCCGGGCTCGCCGTTGCCGGTGCTGCGGATGCGCATGCCGCTGTCGATGCCGGCGGGAATCCGCACTTCCAGCGTCTTTTGCTTCTTGATCCTGCCCTGGCCATGGCATGCCGGGCAGGGTTCGGGAATGATCTTGCCCGTGCCCCGGCAGTGCGGGCAGGTCTGCTGCACGCTGAAGACACCCTGGCGCATCTGCACCGTGCCGCTGCCCCGGCAGGTCGCGCAGACCTTGGGGCTGGTTCCGGGCTTGGCACCGCTGCCGTGGCAGGTGTCGCAGCCTTCCCAGGAAGGGATGCGGATCTGCGCATCCTTGCCGCGCGCGGCGTCTTCGAGGCTGATTTCCATCGCGTAGCTCAGGTCGCTGCCCCGGTACACCTGGCGCCCGCCGGCTCCGCGCCCGCGCTGCTGGCCGAACATCTCGCCAAAGATGTCGCCGAACGCCTCGGCAAAACCGCCAAAACCCTCGGCGCCCGCGGTGCCGGGGCCACGCATGTTCGGATCGACCCCGGCGTGGCCGTACTGGTCGTAGGCGGCGCGTTTTTGCGGGTCGGAGAGCATCTCGTAGGCCTCCTTGGCCTCCTTGAATTTCTCCTCCGCGGGTCTGGCCGTATCCCCCTGGTTGCGGTCGGGGTGGTACTTCATCGCCAGCTTGCGATAGGCTTTTTTGATTTCTTCGTCCGAGGCGTTCTTGGGTACACCGAGGATTTCGTAAAAGTCTCTTTTGGACATGGTCATTCTGAGCCCGATTGGAACAGGAACGCCGCGCAAGCCCCGTCAAGGGGCTCGCGCGGCGGTTGGAGCAATGGGGCCTGTTTTCAGCCCTTCTTGACTTCCTTGATTTCGGCGTCGACGACGTTGTCGTCGTCCGCCGACTTGCCGGACGCTGCGGCCCCTGCTGCGGCCGCAGCACCGGTGGCCGCAGCGGCCTGGTCCGCCTGCGATTGGGCGTACATCTTCTCGCCCAGCTTCTGGCTCGCGGCCATCAGCGCCATGGTCTTGTCGTCGATCGCGGCCTTGTCCTCGCCCTTGAGGGCTTCTTCCAGGGCCTTGAGCGCGGCGCTGATCGCGTCCTTTTCGCCCGCCTCGAGCTTGTCGCCATGCTCGGCCAGGCTCTTGCCCACGCTGTGCGCCGTGGTCTCGCCCTGGTTGCGCGCCTGCACCAGTTCCAGCTTCTTCTTGTCGTCGGCGGCGTTGAGCTCGGCGTCCTTGACCATCTGCTGGATTTCTTCCTCCGACAGGCCCGAGTTGGCCTTGATGGTGATCTTGTTCTCCTTGCCCGTCCCCTTGTCCTTGGCGCCCACGTGCAGGATGCCGTTGGCGTCGATGTCGAACGAGACCTCGATCTGCGGCGTGCCGCGCACCGCCGGCGGGATTCCCTCAAGGTTGAACTCGCCCAAGAGCTTGTTGCCCGAGGCCAGTTCGCGCTCGCCCTGGAAGACCTTGATGGTCACCGCGGGCTGGTTGTCCTCGGCGGTCGAGAAGGTCTGCGCGAACTTCGTCGGGATGGTCGTGTTCTTGGTGATCATCTTCGTCATCACGCCGCCCAGGGTCTCGATGCCCAGCGACAGCGGCGTCACGTCGAGCAGCAGCACGTCCTTGCGGTCGCCCGAGAGCACCTGGCCCTGGATGGCGGCGCCCACGGCCACGGCCTCGTCGGGGTTCACGTCCTTGCGCGGATCCTTGCCGAAGAACTCCTTGACCTTTTCCTGCACCTTGGGCATGCGGGTCATTCCGCCGACCAGGATCACGTCATGGATGTCGGCCACGGCCACGCCCGCGTCCTTGATGGCCACGCGGCAGGGATCGATGGTGCGCTCGATCAGTTCGTCGACCAGCGACTCGAGCTTGGCCCGCGTGAGCTTGATGTTCAGGTGCTTGGGGCCCGACGCGTCGGCCGTGATGTAGGGCAGGTTGATGTCGGTCGCGGCCGAGTTCGACAGCTCGATCTTGGCTTTTTCCGCAGCTTCCTTGAGGCGCTGCAACGCCAGGACATCCTTGGACAGGTCCACGCCCTGATCCTTTTTGAACTCGCCGATGATGTAGTCGATGATGCGCTGGTCGAAGTCTTCACCGCCGAGGAAGGTGTCGCCGTTGGTCGAGAGCACTTCGAACTGCTTTTCGCCGTCCACGTCGGCAATTTCGATGATCGACACGTCGAAGGTACCGCCGCCCAAGTCGTACACGGCGATCTTGCGGTCGCCCCGGTCCTGCTTGTCCAGGCCGAAGGCCAGGGCCGCGGCGGTGGGCTCGTTGATGATGCGCTTGACGTCCAGGCCGGCGATACGGCCCGCGTCCTTGGTGGCCTGGCGCTGGGCGTCATTGAAGTAGGCGGGGACGGTGATCACGGCCTCGGTCACGGGCTCGCCCAGGTAGTCTTCTGCGGTCTTCTTCATCTTGCGCAGGATGTCCGCGGACACCTGCTGCGCAGACACGCGCTTGCCGCGCACCTCGATCCAGGCGTCGCCATTGTCTGCGGCGACGATCTTGTAGGGCATCAGGTCGATGTCCTTTTGCACTTCCTTTTCGCTGAACTTGCGCCCGATCAGGCGCTTGACGGCGTACAGCGTGTTCTTCGGGTTGGTCACCGCCTGGCGCTTGGCCGAGGCGCCGACGAGGATGTCGCCGTCCTCCTGGTAGGCGACGATCGAGGGCGTGGTGCGGGCACCTTCGCTGTTTTCGATGACGCGCGTGGTGTTGCCTTCCATGATGGACACACAGCTGTTGGTGGTGCCCAGGTCGATGCCAATGATTTTTCCCATGATTTTTCTCCGGATGCTCGAATGGTGGATTGGATGCTTGCTAACTTGTGGATAACCCGAGGGGGTTCAAGTCAGCCGGGCCGATTTTTTTGCCGCTGCGCTGCGCCGGTTCATTTCGGCGCCGTGACGGTGACGAGTGCGGGGCGCAGCACGCGATCGGCGATCGCGTAGCCCTTTTGCAGCACGGCCACGACGGTGTTCGCCTCCTGCTCGGCGGGAACGACGCTGATCGCCTGGTGCTGATGCGGGTCAAAGCGGGTGCCCGCTGCGGGGCTGATCGCCAGCACCTTGTTGCGCTCGAGCGCCGAGGTCAGCTGGCGCAGGGTGGCGTCGGCGCCTTCGCGCAGCTGCTGCGGCGTGGCCTCCTTGATGGCCAGGGCGGCGTCCAGGCTGTCGGCCACGGGCAGCAGGCTCTCGGCAAAACTCTCGATGCCGAATTTGCGCGCCTTGGCCACCTCGTCCTCGGCGCGGCGCCGGGCATTCTCCGCCTCGGCCTTGGCGCGCAGGAACTGATCGGCCAGATCGGCGCTTTGGGTTCGCAGTTCGGCCAGCTCGCTGCGCAGGCGTTCCAACTCGTCGCTCGCGTGCGCGACGGCTTCGGCCTCGACTGCTTCGGGGTGGGGACGCTTGGGGGTGCGGGGGGGATATGGTCTGGCATGTCAGGGTCGGGAGGTCGATGAAACAGTACGCGCGGGAGTTCGGGGCAGGCCGGCGTAAATCAAGGTCTGGCGGTGAAGTGTCCCGCAGCGCGTCGTGCGACGCCGGCATTGCCTTCCATGGTGCCGAGGAGGCCATGGATGCGTACATCGGTGCACGATTTCCAATGAAGTTAAAAAATAACTTGAAATTTTGCTTTTCTTCTGCATAATTCACGTAAATTATTGAGAACTCCATGCTGATCGAGTTTCGTGTCAAGAACTACCGCAGTCTGCGCGACGAGCAGGTGCTCAGTCTTGTCGCATCCAAGGACAAGACCCTGCAGGACAGCCACACGCAAGCGACCGGCATCCGCGCTGCCCCCTTCTTGGTGCGCAGTGCAGTGGTCTATGGTGCCAACGCGAGCGGCAAGTCCAATCTCATCAATGCGCTGCAAAACATGCGTGCCGTGGTGACCGAATCGGCGACAAGCAAGCCGGATCAGCCCTTTGCCGTGCAGCCATTTCGGCTCGATGCCGATTCCATCGACCAGCCCATTGAGTTCGAGGCCACGTTCCTGCTCGATGGTGTGCGCTACCAGTATGGCTTTGCCCTGAGCACACAGCGCGTCGTCAGCGAACACCTGCTGGTGTACCAGGCATTCAAGCCCCAGCGTTGGTTCACACGCCGCTTTGACGCCGGCACGGGCAAGGATGTCTACGAATTCGGCTCCGGCCTGAAAGGCCCGAAGAACCTGTGGGAACGCGCCACCCGCCCGAACGCATTGTTCCTGTCGATGGCGGTGCAACTCAATAGCGACGCCTTGCGCCCGGTGTTCGACTGGTTCGAGAATCGCTTGCTCATCATCAACGAACACGCGGACTTCCCTCTGAAACGGTCCATTCAAGGGCTCCAACAGGCGGACGAGAACAAGGAGATCTGCAACTTCCTGTCGGCCGCCGATACCGGCATCACCGGCATCACGGTGGAAACACGCCGGGTCCAGGTCCCCAGGATTTCTCTGTCTGACTCGATGGCCGGTAAAACCGGAATGCAATCAGAAGAAATGGTGGAACACACGCCACGCTTCCACCATGTCACCGAACGGGGAAAGGCCGTGTTTGATTTGCTGGATGAATCCAGCGGCACACGCAAACTGCTGGTCTTTGCCGGACCGGTGCTGGACATCCTGCGCGACGGACAGACGCTGGTTGTCGACGAGCTGGACACCAGCTTGCACAGCTTGCTGCTGCGCGAACTGGTGCGGCTGTTCCACGACAGCGAGATCAACACCGGGGGTGCACAGCTGATCTTTACCACCCACGACACCTCGCTGCTGGATGCGCCAGAGCTGTTCCGGCGCGATCAAGTGTGGTTGGTGGAAAAAGACCGCGATCAGGCCTCGGCCTTGGTCAGTCTGTCCGAATTCAGCCCGCGCAAGAACGAAGCGCTGGAACGCGGCTACCTGGCGGGGCGTTACGGCGGAGTGCCCTTGCTCAGCCACGCCCTGGGGCTCAAACACTGATGGGCAGCGACAAGCACCTGAGAAACCGCACTTCCCAACCAGCGAGCAGGTAGCAGGCCAACAAACTGACTGACTGACGCAGAGGGCTTGGGGTCCCCGGAGCTTTCCTGGCACAGCTTTTGCGGCTGTTTCTGGGATACAAGATGGGACTCCAAGTATGGTGCAAGACATTTCCCGAGAACCAAGCGGCCCCGAAGGCGCCCCCCAGGCATGGATAGAACGCTTTGAGCAGCCCTTGGTAGCTTGCAGCAGCGGCTCGCTGTCCGGGCTGCGCTTTGCGGTCAAAGACAACATTGACGTATTGGGATGGCCCACCACCGCTGCCTGTGCCGAGTTTGCCTATCGGCCCCGGGCGCACGCCACGGTGGTGCAGCAGTTGCTCGATGCTGGTGCAAGTCTGGTCGGCAAAACCAACTTGGACCAATTTGCCTGCGGCCTCAGTGGCACGCGCTCGCCGCATGGCGCGGTGCCAAATGCGTTCAACGCCGACTATGTATCGGGTGGCTCCAGTTCCGGATCGGCCTACGTGGTGGCCACTGGCCAGGTGGACTTCGCGCTGGGCACCGACACCGCTGGCTCGGGCCGTGTGCCGGCCGGGCTGAACAACATTGTCGGCATCAAGCCCAGCCGGGGGCTGCTGAGCACGCGCGGCGTGTTGCCTGCGATGCGCAGTGTTGACTGCGTGTCCATCTTGGCGCGCACGGTGGCGATGGCCGCCCGCGTGCTGCAGGTGGCGCAGGGGCCGGACGCACACGACCCGTATGCGCGCACGCTGCAACTGAGCAATACGCCGTTTGGCAGCCGCTTCCGCTTTGGCCTGCCCGAGCCCCTGGAGTTCTTTGGCGATCGGGCCGCGCAGGCCGCTTTTTCCGAGGCGGTGCAAAGACTCACGGCGCTGGGCGGCGTGGCCGTTGCGATCGACTACCGCCCGCTGGCGCAGGCTGCCGCGTTGCTGTACGAGAGCGCCTTGGTGACCGAGCGCTACGCCGCATTGCGCGCGTTCTTCGATTCCCATGAAGGCCAGGTGATCGAGCCGGTGCGCAGCATCATCGCCAAGGGGCGAAGCTTTTCCGCCGCCGACCTGTGCGCGGCACAGACGCAGTTGCGCGCCTGCGCGCAGCAGGCGGGCGCGATGTGGGCCAGCATCGACGTGCTGCTGGTGCCCACTGCGCCGACCCACTACCGCATTGCCGCGATGCAGGCCGACCCGGTGGCGCTGAACCGCAACCTGGGCTACTACACCAACTTCGTCAACCTGTTGGACTACGCGGCGATCGCCGTGCCCAGCAGCATCCGCGCCGACGGTCTGCCCTTTGGCATCACGCTGATCGGCCCCTGCGGCAGCGACTGGCCGCTGGCCGAACTGGGCCAGCGCTACCACCATGCCAGCAAGCTGTTGCAGGGGGCGCTGCAATGGCCACTGCCAGCGCCCCAGGCGCTGACAGGCATCTCCCCGGCGGCCCCGCAGGCGCCGCCGCCAGACAGCGCCCCGCGCATGAAGATTGCCGTGGTCGGTGCCCATCTGTCGGGAATGCCACTCAACGCGCAGCTGGGCGCGCGCGGTGCGCGCCTGCTGCGGGCAAGCAGCACGGCCCCCCACTACCGCTTGTATGCGCTGCGCGGCAGCACACCCCCCAAGCCCGGCCTGCGCCGGGTGCCCGAGGGCGGCAGCGCCATCGCGCTGGAGGTCTGGGAGATGCCGCAAGCACAGGTGGGCAGTTTCCTGGCGCTGATTGCGCCCCCGCTGGGCCTGGGCCAGGTGGAATTGGCCGATGGCAGCTGGGTCACCGGCTTCATCTGCGAAGGCCATGCGCTCGAAGCCGCACAGGACATCACTGCGCATGGTGGCTGGCGCGCCTACCTGGCCGCGTGCGAGCCCGCTTGAACACAACCCGAACAGGAACTCCCCATGAGCACTCCCCCCGAAGACGCCCGGACCACCGCCCTGATCGACCGCCGCCGGCTGCTGCGCCAGGGTGCGGCCACGCTGGGGGTGCTCGCAGCGCCCGGCATCGTGCGTGCCCGCAGCGCGGTAAAGATTCGCATCGGCTACTGGCCCGTGGCCGCCGGCCTGCCCTTTTTTGCCGCAGTGGAAAAGGGCTACTTCGAGGAAGCCGGGCTCGGCGTGGAGCCGCTCAAGTTCGCCGGCGCCCAACAGGTGATGGAGGCCATGCTCGCAGGCCGCAGCGACGGCAGCGCAAACGGCACCGGCTCCGGCAACCTGGGGGTGGGCGAGTTGGCCTCGCCCGGGCTGTTCAAGATCATTGCCACCAATCCGAGCAACGCCCGGTACGTGCTCGATGAATTTCTGGTGCCCAAGGACAGCCAGGTCAAGACCATCGCCGAGCTCAAGGGCAAGCGCATTGGCTGTGGCCCCGGCATACAGAACAAGGCGCTGGCCAGCGCCGTGCTCGAACGTGCCGGCGCCACCGGTGTCACCGTCACCGAGCTACCGATAGGCCAGCACGTGGCAGCGCTGGCGGCCGGCCAAGTGGACGCGGTCTACACGCTGGAGCCCACCGGCACCGTGGGCCGGCTCAGCGGCGTCAGCCGCGTGCTGGAAGCCGGGGTGATTGCCAAGTACATCCTGGGCGACGCGCAAGCGCCCTGGCATGGCGGCTCGGCGACGCTGACCACCGAGTTCATCAAAAAACACCCGCAAGAGAGCAAGAAATACATCGCCGCCTACGCCCGCGGCATCGCGCTGGTGCGCGAGCAGCCGGACGAGGCGCGCAAGTATCTGGCGGGCTACACCGCCATCGAAGGCCCGCTGACAGGCGCCGTGCCGCTGGCCTCGTACATGCTCTACAACGAGTTCAAACCGGCTGACGTTGCCGCCTTTCAGAAGTTCTTCGACCTCTTCACCGACAAGGGGGTGTTCGATAAAAAACTGGATGTCTCCACGCTGCTGTTCAAGGACTGAACCATGGACCGCCGCGCAAGCCTTGCCGCAGCCAGACGCACGAGCGTGCATTGGAGCCTCCTGCTGCCCTTGATCGGACCGGCTGCACTGTTCATCGTCTGGGACATCGTGGTGCGCGCCGGCATGATCCGCGCGATCTTGTTGCCGCCACCGGCGGCCACCGTGCTCACGCTGCTCACCGGCCTGCTGGGCGGAGCGCTGCTGAACGATTTCTTGTTCACCCTGTGGCGCACGCTGCAGGCCTTTGCCATTGCAGCGCTGGTCGGTGTGCCGCTGGGCGTGCTGCTGGGCAGCAACGAGAAGGCCTACCGCAGCGTGGAGTTTCTGATCGACTTCTTCCGCTCCACACCCAGCTCGGCGCTGATTCCGCTGTTTCTGCTGATCTTTGGCGTGTCGGACATCAACAAGGTGGCCATCGCTGCATTTTCTGCCTTGCTGATCGTGATTTTCAACAGCGCCTACGGCGTCATCAACGCGCGCAAGCAGCGCATCATGGCGGCCAAGGTGATGGGGGCGTCGCGCTGGCAGATATTCAAGGACGTGCTGATCTGGGAAAGCCTGCAATCGGGCTTTGTCGGTCTGCGCTCAGCGGTGTCGATGGCGTTGGTGATCGTGGTCGTTGCCGAGATGTTCATTGGCTCGGACAACGGGCTGGGGCATCGCATCATCGACGCGCAACAGGTGCTCAACGTCAGGACCATGTACGCCGCGATCCTGGCCGCGGGCGCGCTGGGCTATGCGCTCAACGTGCTGTTTCTGGTGCTGGAGCGGCGCATCGTTCACTGGAGCGGACGATGACGACGCAAGTCCTCCATGGCCCGGTGTACGCCGAGGTGCCCGCGCCGGTGTTTACCCCGGGTCCCCAGGGCACCCACATCACGGTGCGCGGCCTGACCAAGCACTTCGCTGGCTGGCCGCTGTACGAGAACTTTGACCTGAACATCCCCAAGCACAAGATCGTCTCGGTGTTCGGCCCAACGGCTGCGGCAAATCGACGCTGATCAACATGATCGCCGGGCTGGTCGCGATCGACAGCGGGGAGATCCTGTTCGACGGCAAGTCACTCAAGGACACCAAGATTGGCTATGTGTTCCAGAACTACCGCGAGGCCCTGTTTCCGTGGCTGCGCACCATCGACAACATTGCCTACCCGCTCCAGATCGAGGGCCGATCCAAGGCCCAGGTTGACCGCCGCATGGCCGAGCTCGTGGAGTCGTTTGGCGTGCAGTTCGACCTGAACCGCTTTCCCTACGAACTCTCCGGCGGGCAGCAGCAGACCGCGTCCATCATGCGCGCACTCGCGCCCAGGCCCGAGGTGCTGTTTCTCGACGAACCGTTCTCGGCGCTGGACTTCGAGATGACGCTGTTCATCCGCGAGAAACTGCAGCAGGTGTTCATGCAAACCGGCACCACCATGGTGCTCGTCTCGCACGACCTGGAGGAAGCCGTGTACCTGGCCGACGAGGTGCTGCTGCTGAGCAAGCGCCCGACCCGGGTGGCGGAAATCCTGCACTACGACGAGCCGCGCCCGCGCACGCTGGCGACGCTCAGCGCGCCGGGCTTCATCGAGACGAAGAAGCGGAGTCTGGAAATCTTCCAGCGCGAGGTGCGGCGATGACCGATGCCGGAACCCTGGCCTGCGTGCAGGCCAGCGCGGCCACGCTGGGCCTGGTACTCGATGAGGCCCGCGCCCGGCGCGTGGCGGCGCATCTGGCGCAGATCGAACGAATGGCGCAGCTGCTGCTGGCCGCGCCGATGGGGGCGCACGCCGAGTTGGCCGGGACGTATGCGCCCCTGGCCTTCCCTTCGGCATCCGACACGCACACCTGCGGTGAAGACGATGGCCCATGAGATGCGTGGCATGACCAGCCTTGCGCTGGTCCGCGCGATCGCCGCAGGCGAGATCAGCGCCCGGGAGGCCTGCTTGGCCAGCGTCGCGCGCATTCACGCGAGCAACCCGGCGATCAACGCCTTCACCCGTTGCTGCACAGCGCGCGCGCTGCGCGAGGCCGAGGCGATCGATGCCCGCCGCGCGCGCGGTGAACGGCTGCCGCCGCTGGCGGGCCTGCCCTACGCGGTCAAGGACCTGTTCGACGTCGCCGGTGAAGTCACCCACGCTGGCTCCAAGCTGAATCGCCAGCACCGGCCCGCGGCCCAGGACGCCTTTTTGGTGACCCGGATGCAGGCCGGCGGCGCGGTGCTGCTGGGGCGGCTGAACATGGACGAATACGCCTACGGCTTCACCACCGAAAACACGCATTACGGAGCGACCCGCAATCCGCATGATCTGACGCGCAGCGCCGGCGGCTCATCCGGCGGCTGCGGCGCTGCGGTGGCGGCAGGCCAGGTCGGCATGGCGCTGGGTTCGGATACCAATGGATCGATCCGCGTGCCCGCGTCTTTTTGCGGCATCTGGGGTCTGAAGCCCACCTTCGGGCGCCTGTCGCGCCGCGGCAGCTACCCCTTCGTGCACAGCATTGACCACCTCGGCCCCATGGCCGATTCGGTCGAGAGCCTGGCGCTGGCCTACGATGTGCTGCAGGCCCCGGACCCGCTCGACCCGGGCTGCCACGCACTGCGGGTGCAGCCGGTGGGCAGCGCATTGCAGCAGGGCATCGAGGGCCTGCGGGTGGGGCTGCTCGGGGGGTACTTCGATGAGCACGCGACGGCCTCGGCGCGTGCGGCCGTGCGCTCTGCCGCCCAGGTACTCGGCGCGAACGATCAGCTTGCATGGCCCGACGCCGCGCTGGGCCGCGCTGCCGCCTTCATCATCAGCGCCAGCGAAGGCGGCAGCCTGCACCTGCAAGACCTGCGCACGCAGGTACAGGAATTTGAACCGCTGTCGGTAGACCGTTTCATTGCCGGCGCGCTGCTCCCCGCCGCCTGGTATTTGCGCGCGCAGCGCTTTCGCCACAGCTACCGCGACCAGGTGAACGCGCTGTTCCGGCATTGGGATCTGCTGCTCGCCCCGGCCACGCCGGTGGCCGCGCCGGTGCTGGGGTCCGAGTGGCTGGATATCAACGGCACGTCCATGCCCACGCGGGCGTCGATCGGCCTGCTCACGCAACCCATCTCTCTCGCCGGCTGCCCGGTGGTGGCGGCACCCATTTGGCCCACGGGCACCGGCGGCCTGCCGATCGCGGTGCAAATCATTGCCGCACCCTGGCGCGAAGACTTGGCACTGCGCGCTGCGTGGGCATTGCAGGCGGCCGGCTGCGCGCATCTGAAACCGGTGGAGATCTGAGCCGTGGATACCAACCTTCCCGACGTGCTGGCCGAAGTCACGCGGCAATGCCGGCGCTACGAGCAGGCGCTGGTGCACAACGACGTCGCGCTGCTCGACGAACTGTTCTGGAACAGCCCGCACACGCTGCGCTACGGCGCCACCGAAAACCTGTATGGCTACGCCGCGATCGCGGAATTTCGTGCGGCGCGCGCGCCGCAGGGCTTGCAGCGCAAGCTGCTGAAAACCGTCATCACCACCTACGGGCGTGACTTTGCCACCGCGAATATCGAATTCCAGCGCCCGGGAAGCCCCGGCATCGGACGCCAAAGTCAGACCTGGGTGCGCACCGATCAGGGCTGGCGCGTTGTCGCTGCCCATGTGAGTTGGCTGCAATGAAGCACCGCCCGATTCGTCCTCCATACCCATTACCCATCCATCCCCCGGAGAACCCACGCCATGAAACCCAGTCCATTGAATCGCCGTGACACGCTCAAATCCCTGGCGGCGCTGGGTGTTGCAGGAGGGGCCTGGGGTCAGAGCCTTGCGGCGCAAAACCCGCCAACGCCACTGATCGTCGGCGTGATCTACGTCGGCGCGCGCGACGACTACGGCTACAGCCAGGCCCACGCCCAGGCGGTGGCCGAACTCAGGAAGTTGCCGGGGGTCCAGGTGGTCGAAGAAGAAAACGTGCCGGAGACTGCGGCGGTGCAAAGAACCATGGTCGGCATGATCAAGCAAGACGGCGCCACGTTGCTGATCCCCACGTCCTTCGGTTACTTTGACCCGCATATCCTGGCGCTGGCCCCGAAATACCCGGACGTGCGCTTTGCCCATTGCGGCGGCCTGTGGACCGAGGGCAAGCATCCCCGGAATGTGGGCAGTTTCTTTGGCTACATCGACGAATGCCAGTACCTCAATGGCGTGGTTGCCGGCCATATGAGCCCGAGTGGAAAAATCGGCTTTGTTGCTGCCAAGCCGATTCCACAGGTGCTGCGCAACGTCAACGCCTTCTTGCTCGGTGCACGTTCGGTCAGGCCCGGTGCCAGTTGCCGCGTGATCTTCACCGGCGAATGGTCCATGTCCATCAAGGAGGCCGAGGCCACCAACAGCCTGGCCGACCAGGGCGTGGACGTGTTCACCATGCACGTGGACAGCCCCAAGGTGGTGGTCGAGACGGCGGCCAGGCGCGGCAAGATGGTCTGCGGCTACCACGCCAGCCAGGCCCGACTCGCCCCGCAGTCCTACCTGTGCGGGGCCGAGTGGAACTGGCTCACCGCCTGCCGGACGTTCGTCACTGCGGCCCAGAGCGGCAAACCGCATCCGAACTTCCTGCGCGGCGGCCTCGGCGAGGGC
>NZ_AFAL01000024.1 GCF_000193225.1 Verminephrobacter aporrectodeae subsp. tuberculatae At4
GTTCGCAGGCCGCGAAGGCAAAGCCATCGCCAGCGTCGATCAGCACCGCGCCGGCCCGCTCGGCCTGAATGCGCGGCCGGGCGTTGCCGACAACGCGGCCGGCCTCCATGTGGCCGACGTACATCGGCACGCGCGCGAGGCCGTGCGAGGCCAGCCCCTGCGCTTCGGCGGCGACCAAGGCGCGCGCCGTGGGCTCGGCCTGAGCGGCAGACGCACCGGCATTTTCCAAGGCGCGCCGGGTCAGCGTTTGCAGTTCTTGCAGGGTGTGCAGCGGCATCGTCAAGCGCCCAGAACCCTGGCCACTTCGGCCGCGATCCTTGTGGAGACCCGTGCGTTGGCCTCGGCGGTGACGCCCGCCACATGGGGTGTGAGGATCACGTTCGGGCAAGCGGCCCATGGGTTGCCGGCTTTGAGCGGCTCGGGATCGAACACGTCGATCGCCGCACCGCCCAGCGCACCCGACTTGATCGCGCGGGCCAGCGCGGCTTCGTCGGCAATGCCGCCACGCGCGGTGTTGATGACGATCGCACCCTTCTTCATGCTGCCGATGCGCTCAGCGGACAGGAGGTTCCTGGTATCCGGGGTCAGCGGCACGTGCAGGCTGACCACGTCTGCGCGCGCCAGCACGTCGGACAGGCGCATGCTCTCGACGCCGCTGTGCGCCCACACCGCATCGTCGTTGTGCAGCAGCGGGTCGTGCGCGACCACGTGCATGCCCAGGCCCTGCGCGAGGCGCGCCGTGAGACGGCCGATGCCCCCGAAGCCGACAAGACCCAGGGTCTTGCCCGCCGTCTCGCGGCCGGTGGAGAGTTGCGCGCGCGGCCATGCTCCGCCGGCCACCTCGCTGCTGGATTGATACACGCCGCGCAGCAGCACCATGCAGGTGGCGATCACGTACTCCGCGACCGCCACCGAGTTGGCACCGGTCGCGCAGAGGACTCTGATGCCGCGCGCCTCGCAGGACGCGACGTCGATGTTGTCCAGGCCCACGCCCAGACGCCCGATCACGACGGCCCTTGTGCAAGCGGCGAGCAACGCGCCGCGCACCTGCGTGCGATTGCGCACCACCACCGCATCGGCCTGCGCGACGGCAGCCATGAGCCGCGCTGCGTCATCGACCAGCTTCGGGTCGTAGACGACGTGGAACTTCTGGCAGAGCGACTCGACCGCCGGGAGGTCCATGAATTCAGTGATGACGATTTTTTTCATGATTTTTCATGAGAACCCAGAACTAATCAGCGCGAATTCCGCGCTCCTGGATGATGTTGCGCCAGCGCGCGACGTCCTGCTGAATCACGCGGCCAAACTCGGTGGGGCCCAGGCCCGTGGGCGTGAAGCCCATGCCGAGCATCCTGTTGCGCAGCTCCGGCAGCTTCAGCGCCTTGATGACCTCGGCGGCGACCTTGTCGACGACCGCAGCGGGCGTTCCCGCCGGCATCACCAATCCCGTCCAGTTCTCGAGTTCCATGCCCGCCAGACCCGCTTGTGCAAAGGTGGGCACGTCCGGCAGCAAGGGATGGCGCTGAACGGACGTGACGGCCAGCGCGCGCAGTTTGCCGGCCCTGACGTAGGGCGCGGCCTCCGGAAGGTTCGCCACGATGAAATCGAGCTGGCCGCCCAGCAGATCGTTGAGCGAGGGAGCGCCCCCCTTGTAGGGCACGTGCTGCGCGCTGATCCTGCCACTCAGCACGAGCAACTCCAATCCCAGGTGCGGTGGCGTGCCGTTGCCGGAGGACCCTCCGTTGAGCGACTTGCCCCGCGCATCGAGCAGGAATTCCTGCAATGTGTTTGCCCGGTTGTCGGCATGCACCACCAGCACCAACGGGCTGTTCGCCAGATGGACCACGGGGGTCAGATTCTTCGTCAGGCTGTAGGGCAGGTGCGCAAAAAGCGACTGGTTCACCGCGTGCGTGAGCGTGATGGCCAGCCACGTATAGCCATCCGCCGGTGACTTGGCCGCCAAGTCGGCGCCCAGGCTGGCGTTGGCTCCCGGCTTGTTGTCGATCACCACCGGCTGCATCAGCGACTCGCTCGCCTTCTGGCCGACCAGGCGCGCGATGACGTCGGTCAGGCCGCCCGCGGCAAACGGCACGATGTAGCGCACCGGTTTGCCGGGGTAGTCGGCGGCCTGGGCCTGCGCGCGCATCGGGAGCACGACCAGACCTGCTGCCACACCCACGATGACCGAAAGCACCCAGCGCCGCGTATTCATGCGACTCAAGCGCTTTCAAAGAGTCTCGTCAGCACGAACTCGCGGTGGCCCAGCGCCTCGGCGGCGGTCCAGCGCCCATTGATCGTGCGCATCATCATGTCGAGCAACTGATCGCCGGCCTGGTCCAGGGTGCGTTCGCGCTGCAACAGGCCCGAGCAATCGACGTCGATGTGCTCGCCCATGGTTCGCACGGTGCGCGGATTGGCGCAGATCTTGATGACCGGGACAATGGCGTTGCCGATCACGTTGCCCTGCCCCGTCGGAAAGAAGTGCACCACGAAGCCCGAGGCGGCGCACAGGGTGACCATTTCCGCAGCGGCCGACGACGAGTCCATGAACCAAAGGCCCGGATGCAGGGGGCGCTCGGCCTTGTCCAGCACGCCGTCCACGGTGCACTTGCGGCCGATTTTCTGGATGTTGCCCAGCGCCTTTTCTTCGATGGTGGTCAGCCCGCCCGCGATGTTGCCCTTGGTCGGCTGTGACTCGGAGAGATCGCTCGTCTTGTTGCGCTGGATCATGTCCTGATAGCGCTGGAACATCTTCATGAAGTCCTCGCGCACCTGGTCGTTCGCGCAGCGCGCCGCCACGATCTGCTCGCCGCCCGTCAGCTCCGATGTTTCACCGAACACCAGCGTGGTGCCCAAGGCATGCAATTTGTCGAACGCGTCGCCCACCGTCGGATTCGCGCCGCAACCCGACGTGGTGTCTGACTCGCCGCATTTGGTCGATACCCAGAGCTCGGAAATGGGGCATTCGACTCGCTGCATCTCGCTGGCGTGCTGAACGTACTGCCTGGCGGCCTTCGATGCCTGCATGATGGTCTCGTGGTCGCCATGGCCTTCGATGCCAAAGCCCACGACGGGCTTGCCCGTCGTGGCGATGCCGTCAACCACTTTCCGGGTCCAGCCATCTTCAATCCCGATGACCACGACAGCGGCCACGTTCGGGTTGCAGCCCGCGCCGATCAGGGTCGCGAAATGCAAGTCCAGGTCGGCGCCGAATTGCAGGCGACCATACGGATGGGGAATGGCCATTGCGCCCTTGACGTTGTGCGCCACGGCCTCGGCAGCAGCATTCGAGAGGTCGTCCAGCGGCAGGATCACGACGTGATTGCGCACGCCGACGCGGCCGTTTTCGCGGCGGTAGCCCCGGAAGAAGGTGTCTTTGGTGATGCTTGACATGGAAAGGTCCTGGATGAACTTGATGCGGGCGGCTTACCAGCGCTTGGTCCTGATGTTTTGCACGTGCGCGTGCTCGCCGGCCTTGACCGCGGCGACCACCTTGCCGATGTCGGTACCGTACTTGATGACCGTCTCGCCGACGGCGAGGTCCTTCATGGCGACCTTGTGGCCCAACGGAATGTCGGCCTTGCACGGAATCTGGATCGTGCGGTCTTCGTCGAGGATCAACGCCGTGAGGACCTGACCGGCCTGGACGCCCTCAGTGACCACGACCGCAACGCTGTCGTCGGGGTCGTGCAATACGCAATGGATCATGGGTTCTCCTTCGAGAGTGGGGGGCGAAGACAAGTATGCGTTTCCGAATAAGTCAACCATATCATCCATATGACTTGGTTGATGAAGTGTTTTCCCTTAGGGCAACCGATCCGCCCGATGGCCGCGCCACTCAGGGCAGCAGGACAATCTTGGCCGCAGCCGTCCGGCCCTGATCAAGGTCTTCGAAAGCGCGCGGGCCATCGGCCAGCGGCCGCTGCTCCACCCAGGACAGATCGCCGAATACGCCGCCGTGCAGTGCGGCGACCGCCGCGCGGAGGTCTGCCGTCGTATAGGTGTAGGTGCCCAGCAGCGTGATCTCGGCCAGGGTCAGCTTGCGCATGTCGATCTCGCTCGCCCCGTCCTGCAGTCCCACGTGCAGGACGACGCCGCCGGGCCTGATGGCGCGCAGCGATTGCTGCCGCGTCACGCCGGCGCCCACCGCGTCCAGCACGTAGTCAAACTGGTTTTCGCCAGGGGCCTGTTGCCGGGGGTCGAGCACGGTGCACGCGACGTGGGTTCGCAGGGCCGCTCTGCGCAATGCGTTGGCTTCGCTCATGCTCAGCTCGGTCACGCCAAGGCGCTTCAGGAGCAAGCCCGCCAACATGCCGATCGCGCCGCCCCCGATCACCAAGACCTTGCACGCGTGCACCGGGCGCTGAAGGACCCGCAGGGACCCGTGGATGGCGTGCCACGCCGTCGCCGCGGGTTCCGTGAGAGCGGCCGCCCAATCCGGCATGTCCTGCGGCATCGCGATCAGGGAAGCGGCCGGAATGCCCATGAACTCTGCATACGCGCCTGGGCGAGTCATGCCAAGCATCGTGCGGGCGCTGCACAGGTTGTTGCGCCCCTGAACGCAGTACGCGCAAACACCGCAGGTGATGAGCGGATTGCCCGTAAAGCGCATGCCGCGCTCGAAGCCAGCGGCCGCCGTCTCGACCACCGTCCCCACGAACTCGTGCCCGAGTACCAGGCCAGGCTTGCGGCGCGGATCGTGTCCGCGCCATGCGTGCAGGTCAGAGCCGCAGATGCCGACGGCATCGATCCTGAGCACCACTTCGCCGGGACCCATCCCGGGAAAGGGGCGGTCCTGCATTTGCAGTTCCCTGGCTTGGGTGTAGACGAGTGCCTTCATGTTCCATTCCTCAAGCGTGCCGGTAACTCACCGCGCGGTGAATCCCCCATCGACCATGAGCGTCTGGCCGGTGACGTACGCACTGGCATCGCTCGCCAGGAAGACCGTGGCTCCATGGAGGTCCTTCAACTCTCCATTGCGGCCCATGGCCGTCTGTTCGGCGTTGCGCTGCCAGTGCTGCGGGTCGGCAAGAACCGGAGCGGTCAACGCGGTCGGAAAGAAGCCCGGCCCGATGGCATTGCAAGTAATGCCGTAGGGCGACCACTCCTGCGCGATGGCGCGCGTCATCTGCACCACCCCGCCCTTTGCGGCGCCATAGGGCGCGCTGTTGGCGAATGCCCGAAAGCTCTGCAGGGAGGCGACGTTGACGATTCGGCCCCAGCCGCGCCGCGCCATGCCGGGTGCCAACGCTTGCGTCATGAAGAAGGGCGCCGCGAGATGCAGGTTCAGCTGCGTCTGCCAACTCGCGGGCGTGACTTCGGCGAACGGCTCCCTCAAGTTCACGCCGGCGGCGTTCACGACGATGTCTACGCCGCCCAAATCCGCCTCAGCGGCACGCGCTGCCGCGGTCACGGCGGCCGGGTCGGCAAGGTCGGCGGCCACGGAGCTCACCACGAGCCCCCGTGCGCGCAGCCGTTCCTGCGCAGCATGCAGCGCGGGCCATCTCCGGGCCATCAGCAGCACGCGTGCACCGGCGCTGCCCAACGCGAGCGCCATGGCTTCGCCGACTCCGGAACTGCCTCCGGAGACGAGCGCGCGCCGGCCGGTCAAATCGAAAAGCTGCGCCAGGCTCATGGCGGCGCAGTTCTCAGGCGACAACGGGTTCACCGAGTTCAAAGCGCTGCCCGGGAAAATATTTCGCCAGCCGGGCGTCGGCCGTGCGCGCATGGGCTTCCATGCCTTCGAGGCGCGAGATGCGCGCGGTGACCTCAGCGATTTCGCGCACGCCCTCGCGCGTCATGCGCTGCCACGTGAGCGTCTTCATGAACTTGTGCACGGACAATCCACCCGAATAGCGCGCAGCGCCCTTCGTGGGCAGAACGTGGTTCGGCCCGCTCGTCTTGTCGCCGAAAGCCACGGTCGTTTCTTCGCCCAGGAAGAGCGAGCCGTAGCAGGTGAGATGCGCCAACCACCAGTCGAGGTCCTGGCAGTGAACTTCCAGATGCTCGCAGGCATATTCGTCGGACACGGCGCGCACTTCCTCGCGCGTGTCGCAGACGATCACCTCGCCATAGTCACGCCATGCGCAGGCCGCGGCGTCCCGGGCGGTCGGCGGCAGCGCACCAATCAGCGCGGGAATGCGCTGCATGACGTCCCGCGCGAGTTCCTTCGACGTCGTGAACAGCCATGCAGGAGACTCGTGCCCGTGCTCGGCTTGGCCCACCAGGTCGCTCGCAACCATTGCCGCGTCGGCGCGCTCGTCCGCGATGACGGCCACTTCGGACGGACCCGCGAATACGTCGATGCCCACCTGGCCGAAGAGCCTGCGCTTTGCTTCGGCGACGAACTTGTTGCCTGGCCCCACGATCACGTCGGCCGGCTTTTCCGTGAAAAGGCCGTAGGCCATGCTCGCGATCGCCTGGACTCCGCCCAAGGTCATGATGACGTCTGCACCGGCCCGATCGAACGCATACATCAAGTAAGGGTGCATGGGCCCGCCGCGAAACGGCCCCGAGCAAGCAATGACCGTCTGCACACCGGCAGCCTTCGCGGTCGCCACGCCCATGTAGGCGGACGCGATGTGGGCGTATCGGCCGGCCGGTGCATAGCACCCGGCCACATTCACTGGCAGCACGCGCTGTCCGGCCGTGACGCCCGGGTGGAGGCCCACGGAGAACTCCTGCATGGAATCGCGCTGCGCGGCGGCGAAGTCACGCACTTGCCCGATGGCGAAATCGATGTCGCGGCGCACGGTCACCGGGACCTCCGCGGCGCGGCGCCGAATCTCGTCGCGATGCACGACGATCTCGCCATCCCACGCGTCCAGCTTCTGCGCATATTCGCGAACCGCCGCTTCGCCGCGCGCGCCGATGGCGGCAAGCATCTCGAGCACGACCTGCTGCGCAGCCCCGGTTTCCGTCTCAAGGGTTTTGTCGGCCTTTTTCAGATAGGTCACGGTCATATCGATCTCCGGAATGCGGCGGGGACGGCCGCTTGAAGGTTTTGTTTTGATAGCGCTTACAGCATCCGACGCGGTCATGTGCCGCTATTTGCGGGGCAGGACACTAATTGGTACGGTTCGCGAACTCGCGCAATTTCGGGTCCGCGTTGACGCGCTTCATGTACGCCTCGGTGATGTATGCGTTTGACGCCGGAGCGTTCTGGATGGCGCCCGTGCCGCGCATGAAGTGGGCAATCTGGCTGAACCACCCGTCCATCTCCGAGTCGCCCCGGCTGCGATCCATGCGCGCCAATTGCTGATCGAGCCGGAAGGTGGGGCGCGTCGCAAATTCCTTTTGCAGGGAGACGTCATCGACCTGCGTGCCGCCCTGTTCGTAGAACCTGCGCATCATCGCGATGGCCTCGCCACGGTTGGCGTGCATCCACGACCAGGCGCGCAGGTAGACCGCCAGGAACTTGGCCACGTTCTCCGGATTTTGCTGCGCGTAGTCTCCGCGCGCGACCAACGCGCCAGGGACTATGACTCCACCGTCCTTGCCCGAGCACAGTTGGACCGCGCCGGCCTTCTCTTCCACTTGGTAGGTGTTGGGCGCCCAGAGCCCTGCCAGCGCTCCGCCCCCTGACGAGAGGGCCGAGATGATCTCGGCCTGGCCCATGTTCCTGATGCTGACGTCCGACTTCGACAGACCGTATTTCCTCAGGCATGCCTGCACGGCGAAGTCCCCCGTCGAATTGCTGGTCACGAGAATTGTTTGGCCCTTCATCGACGCCGGGTTCTTCACGAATTGCTGCGCAGCCGCCTGGCTGGCCATCAACGCATTCGCGCCGGACTCGTCGTTGCTCAACCCGACCGTCCGGATCCCGAAACGCAGAAATCCCAACACGGCCGGCACGGAGCCCGTCGCGCCAACGTCCCACGACTTGGACGCAGCCGCAGCCATCTGCGGCACGCCGGCGGGAAAGACGCTGAACACGGGCCTCAACCCGACCTCGGCCCACCAGTTCTTTTCCGTGGCGACGAAGAAGGGCAGCGCCCAGTACAGGGCCGGCTGGTAGCTCACCTTGATTTCCGTGAGTTCGGTCGGCTGGGCATGCGCCCCCAGCGTCGCGCCCACCGCCACTGCGGAGAGGATCGCCTGCTTTATGCGGTTCATGGAATGTTTCCTGGTTCCAGTCAGAGGACGGCGCACGGGCATGGAAATCAATGCACGCCGCGGCCCTGCTGCTCGCGCAGCAGCTTCCCTATTCTTACTGTGTCACA
>NZ_AFAL01000023.1 GCF_000193225.1 Verminephrobacter aporrectodeae subsp. tuberculatae At4
GGGCGATGGCCAACTGTTGTTGCCCGCCTGTAGGGGTCACCGCCGCGGCGCCGCAGCATCTGCGCGAGCACCGGGGTGGATCGGCTCCTATCCGCCAGGCCCATGCACAGGTTTTCTTCCACTGTGATGCGTCCGAAAATTTCGCGCCCCTGCAAGGAACGTAGCCGATTCCGGCGCGTGCGCCCTTGAGGCGCAGGAACAGCTCGGCGGTGCGCGCGATTTCTTCGTCAGTCATCCCGGTCACCGGTTCGTTGAGCAGTCACGCATCTGGGCCGTGCAAACGCTGCGGCTGACCCCGCATTTCAGCGCGCCAGATAGGATGCAACGTTGGCCGCGCGCGGCGAAATTTTTTGCGCGGACTGTCCGTTTCTTGCCGCGCAGGCGACAAAACTTTCGGCATGCAGCGCACTACGATGCACCGCATGCAGCCATCCGAATCCATCCTCCCAAGCATCCCTTCGCCCGCAGTTCCGCGCTTTGCCCAAGTGCAGGTGTTGGCCTTCGACATTTTCGGCACTGTGGTCGACTGGCACGACAGTATCGTGCGCACGCTGGACGCGAGCGCCTTTGCTCTGGCTTGGTGCGCGGGCTACGTACCGACCATGGCGCGCGTGATGCGTGGCGAGCAGGGTTGGGCTTTCATCGACGATCTGCACCGTGGCATTTTGGACACGTTCCTGCCACGCTTTGGCCTGGGGCATCCGCAAGGCATGTCTGATCTCACCGGAAACGACCGACGAAGGCTGGAAAAATTGCTTGGTATAGGCAACGGCTACGTCTTGATCAAAAAGCCAAGGTTTCTGCGACGAAGCGGTCAACCTGGGAGATGCCGTTTTGAACCTACGATGTTGATAAAGCGTTTGACCAAGAACGGGGCGATCACAGGCAACTGATTCGCATGTTGTACCGATATGCTGAAAAGGCAAGGTACTCGTAATAACAGAAAAATAGGCTCAGCAACAAGGAAAATAAATGTCGGCTGAAAACGAAAATACCGCAAAACTTTCTGAAGTCGCAGCAACTGAATTATTCAGCGAGTTCTTTTGGGAATCCACGGGCATGACAAATCATGACTGGCCGTGTGATGATCAAGAGCGACACAATGTAAAAACACATCCGTGCGATGTTGTCTATTACTACAATGAACCATATTCTCCGAATCGAACCTACGTTCATTGTGATCTAAAGAGTTATGCCCAAGGGACTATTCGTCCAGCATCGGTAAAATCTGCTGTGGAGAGTCTTGCCAAGCAGGTTGCCTGTGCTGAAAAAAGTGAACAATGGCGGAAGTTCCACTGTCATGACCATGTGACTGCTTCAATCTGCGGACTGTTGTTCGTATACAATCACGATGGGAAATATGATGCAAATTTTCAGAGTAATCTAATCAATATTAATCCAGAATATCTACATCTTCCCAAAGGTGCAAAGCTCTTCGTGCTTGGACCGAAAGAGATTTTTTGGCTAGACAACATTCGTGATGAGATTCAACGAATGCGGGGTAGCCGGTCCGCGGAACTCCCGTCACATGATTACTGTTCCTATTTTCGCCCGCAATTGAATCGGCGTGCGAATCTCCAGGCGCGAACCGCCAAAGCTGCAACGCTTGAAATGTTGACATCTCCGATAATTATTCTTGAGCATCGTGATCCGAAAGGCAGTGCAAAGCGGGGAGTTGTAGTATTCTATTCCAGAAAGGGGGAGACTTCTGACGAATTCATGTATTTGATTGATACACTCCGCAAATACGAGCTTTTAAACGATAACACGACTGTTACCATCAAGACTCTCGAAGCGTCACCAACTTCGTCCCCGACCTTTAAACACGCGCAGCAGCAATATATCGAAGGCATCAAGGCTGGCGCCAGTAAGACCGACTTGGCCGGGTACGTAAACGCAATCAAATATGAACCGATGAATAAAATCAAGAGCACTTATTCGGCAATTGATTTGGGAACATGGAAATGACTGAGTTTCTCGACCATCTTAGCGCTAACGACAACGAAATTTACGACTTGCTCATTTCTGGCAAGCAGCGGCTCACCGTATCGGTACTTCGTGAATTTGCACGGGACAGAGGGATTTTCTACTCGCCCGAAGACACCCGAGAAGAACTGGCTGATTACCTGTCCCTCCTTCCGCACGATTTCCACGATATCGCGGGCATAGTCCAAAAGCGAGAACCTGCGCATCGGCGTGAAAAGACCACCTTCGTTCGATTGGGTTCGCAACTTTCCGTCGAAGAGATGAAGGATGCTGTGACAGCTTATGCCAATACCGTGAACACCGACGAGAACATCGTACATCAACCGAAAGATAAAACGGGCTACTCAGTCAATATTTCCTACGAGGAATTCAATCACACACGAACCCGGCTGCTTCAGCGCGAGCGGCATGAGGCCAGTATAGAATTTTTTGTGGAGAGCGGCCAGACCGTAGTCAGGCTCCCTGCAACTGACAAGGCGAAGCGGGTCGTTGCAGCCATCAAGGAAACGGTGGAACAAAAGCGAAAAGCAAAGATCATCGAAGAAACGATTGAACTGACTGACCTCACCACGCCTGCATTGCGATCAAAGTTCTTCACTCACCTGATTTCTTCATTTCCAGGGTACAAGCTCAAGAACGTAATGAGATTAAAGGTTTCATCGCTGCAAGTCAAGGACGAGGACGAAGAAGATAGTCTCGATTTGGAAGAAGACTTGGAGGACGGTGCTGCACAAGAAATGTTCGCAGCCGTGCACAGTATGGCTTTGTCAGGCGAAAACCTTGTTCAGTCACAGGAGTACAAAGACCTGACAGCACGGGGATTCTTCATTACGGCGATCACTTGGCGTTCGGAGCACGAGCGTGAGCCGAACGACATCATTCAGTTCGATGCTGGGTTTGAGAGTCGCAAGGCAGGTACTGGTTTCCGATATCAGGTTCAAGGTGCATTTCGAGCACACAAGGGGACGCATCGGACGTCAATTGTTCATGTAAAAGACGCAGAGAAAAGTAAGCTATTCTTTCTCATTGAGAATACCGCCAGAAAAGTGCTGGATGACCTACTGCGAGAAGCTGCCGATGACGATCCCGGTGATTCCAAGGAGTGATCATGAAAAGATTTCGCTGGTTCCATGTTGAGTGGCCCACTTCAATTCGCACGCTAGCGAAGCGAATCCATCTATACACGTTCGAGGGCGAATCGGGGCACGGATTTTTCATTGACCGGGTACGCGATGATTATCTTGAAGCGCGCTACGTGGAACGGATCGAATACACCGATGTCGTTGTCGATCCCTTCGGCAAGGAACTGACGTTTGAACGGGTTGAGTTCCGCCAGACCCTGTTCAGGGCATCGTCAACCGCTCCTGGCTTGGAACTGATTGATCCTCCGCGCAATGTTCAGGCATTGATGAATCGGCTGTCCGAGACGATGGATTTTGAGATAGCTATCACACCTGCGGTGGTCGATGTATTGTTGTGGTCGGAAGTGCTTCAAAATGTCGGCGGGATTTCGTCAGTCGTTGACTCTCTACAAATTGGTGCCCTTGAGATTGAGCCTGGCATCGTTGCAAAGGTGGTCGTAAAGGGTGACAGAGATGTCCGTGCAAGCTGTACCGCACTCACCCAGGCCCGGAAATTCGCTACGGAGAAGATTCAGCTTCGCCTTGCAAGTCCGCATCGCGGTACTGTGGTGCTGTCGTTAGGTGGGTCGGCCGCACTGAGTTCTGAGGACTCGATTGAGCATTTGATGCAGCCTCTGCGCACGGCACTGGCCAACGCCATGCGAGCGCCGAAGCGGTGACAGCATAATTACCGAGAACTGTTGATTTTGTTGACTGCTTCTGGGGATATTACCTAGATGAAATGCGAAAGTCGGGCGAACCCGCAGCGCAAAACCCCAGGCGCTCAGAGCCTGTGAAGATATGTCGGCACGAATATTGCGTGTTTTTTGACATGGTCAGCACCCCCACGAAACCCGGATCGAGCGGACACATGGACACCTTGTTTGAGGACCTGATGTTGTCGCCCGACAGCACAACAGCCCCGAAACCAAGAGCGCTCAAAAGCATACCCCGCATGCAAAGCCCGGTACGCAATCAGGTCGAACTGCGTGCCTATGACCTTGACGCCACCCTGCCCACAGACCACCAAGCCCGCGCCGTCTGGGCCTTCGTGCAATCGATCGACCTTCAGGCTCTGTACGCGCGCATCCGGGCCGTCGAAGGCGGTGTCGGGCGCGCTCCCATTGACCCGGCCATCTTGGTGAGTCTGTGGCTGTACGCGACGCTCGACGGGGTAGGTTCTGCGCGCGAACTTGCACGGCTGTGCGACCGTGAGGACGCCTACCGCTGGTTGTGCGGTGGGGTCAGCGTAAACCACCACACGCTGGGCGACTTTCGGCTCATGCACACGCAGTGGCTCGACGCGCAACTGACCCGCAACGTGGCAGCCCTGTTGTCGCAAGGCTTGGTCAGCATGAACCGGGTGGCCCATGACGGCATGCGCGTGCGTGCCCATGCGGGCGCTGCCAGTTTCCGGCGCCGCGAGACCTTGAAGGACTTGCTGGAGCAGGCCCAAATCCAGGTTCAAGCGCTCAGGAAGGAACTCGATGACAGCCCGGATGCCGGAACGAGCCGCGTGCGTGCGGCGCGCCAGCGTGCTGTCACAGAGCGCGAGCAGCGCGTCACGCGGGCCCTGCGGACGGTGGAGGCGATAGACAAGCACCTGTCGGGCAAGGTCGGCAAGCACTCCCCAGAGACAATCCAGGCTGACGGGACGCAAGAGCAGACAGAACGTGTCCAGGCAAGCGTGAACGATCAGGGCACAGATACGCCAAGCGCCCAAGCAGCACCCATACAAGCCCAGGGGCCCAAGCAGGCTGACGAGACGCAAGAGCAGACAGAACAACATGTCCAGGCAAGCGTGAACGATCAGGGTGCAGATACGCCAAGCGCCGAGCCAGCACCCATACAAGCCCAGGAACCCAGGCAGGCTGACGGGGCGCAAGAGCAGACCGAGCGCGTCCAAGCGAGCGTCAACGATCAGGGTGCAGATGCACCAAGCGCCGAGCCAGCATCCGGACAAGCAAGGGGCCAAGAAACCCAAGGAACCGCGTGTCAGCACCACCGATTGCGATGCGCGGG
This sequence comes from Verminephrobacter aporrectodeae subsp. tuberculatae At4, assembly GCF_000193225.1. Classification (GTDB taxonomy): domain Bacteria; phylum Pseudomonadota; class Gammaproteobacteria; order Burkholderiales; family Burkholderiaceae_C; genus Acidovorax; species Acidovorax aporrectodeae. The sequence continues at coordinate 5,130 of NZ_AFAL01000023.1, forward strand.
TGATGAAGATGGCCGACGGCGGCTTTCGCCCAGCCTTCAATGCACAACTGGCGGTGGACACTCAAACCATGATCATCACGGGCGTGGACATCACCAACTCGGGCAGCGACATGAACCAGATGCTGCCCATGCATGAGCAGCATGAACAACGCTACGCCCGGGTGCCCGCTCAGTGGCTGACCGATGGGGGATTTGCCAAGCACGAACAGATCGAGCAGCTTACCGCGCGTGCAACCTGCGTGTTCGCGCCGGTGCCCGCACCCAAGGACCAGCAGCGCGACCGGTACGTGGCGTTGCGTGGCGACAGTGAGGCTGTGGCTCAATGGCGTAAGCGAATGGGCACCCAGGAGGCCAAACAAATCTACAAGGAGCGTGCGGCCAGCATAGAGTGCACCAACGCACATCTGCGCAACCGCGGCTTGCAGCGCCTGAATGTGCGCGGCTTGGCCAAGGCGCGCGCCGTGCTGCTGTGGCATGCGTTGGCCCACAACCTCAAGCGCATGCTGGCTTTGGATTTCCCCTTGGCAGTCTGAGACGCGAAAAACAGGCCGCAATGAGCGATCCTGGCGTGCCAGGCTGCCCTGCAGCAAGGCAAACTCGTCCCGGGAGACGAATCTGGGCTTGAATCGGGCGATCTCCTCCATCTGCACCATCTCCTCCATCCACAGGTCATCGCGCTTGGCTTGTACCGCGTCCA
>NZ_AFAL01000022.1 GCF_000193225.1 Verminephrobacter aporrectodeae subsp. tuberculatae At4
GCTGAGCGTGCTGCACGAGATCTCGTTCGCGCTGCAGGCCGACGACATGCTGGTGCTCGCCGGCGGCCGCGTGCTGCACCACGGCGCCTGCGCCGCGCCGGCCACGCACGCCGCGCTCGAGCAGGTGTTCGGGCAGCGCATCCGGGTGCGGCGGCTGGACGGAATGTGGATGGCGCTGCCGGCGCTGCAGCGGGGCGGCCCGGAGAGTGGGCCCAGTGGGCCAGCGACCCCGGCCGTCCCGGAATGAACATCGACATCGAAACGGTTTTCCTCCCGAGAAAGCACAAGCACACCATGCAGATCGAACCCGCACCCACCGAGGGGCAGCACGCAAGGGCCGAGGGCGAACGCCGCGGCCTGGTCATCGTCAACACCGGCGACGGCAAGGGCAAGAGCACGGCGGCCTTTGGCCTGGCGCTGCGCGCGCACGGCCGGGGCAAGGCCGTAAAGATCTACCAATTCATGAAGGTGCCCACGGCGCGCTTTGGCGAGCACCGCCTGTTCGAGCAGATTGGCCTGCCCGTCGAGGGCCTGGGCGACGGCTTCACCTGGAAGAGCCGGGACCTGGAACATTCCGCGCAACTCGCGCGCGACGGCTGGGAAAAGGCGCGCGCAGCGATCCTGTCGAACGCCTACTTCCTGCTCGTGCTCGACGAAATCACCTACCCGCTGATCTACGGCTGGCTGCCGCTCGATGGCGTTGTGCAAACGCTGCGCGAACGCCCGCGCGACGTGCACGTCTGCCTCACGGGCCGCCGCTGCCCGCCCGAGATCGTCGAACTCGCGGACACCGTGACCGAAATGCGCCAGGTCAAGCACGCGTTCGACGCGGGAATTCCCGCGCAGCGCGGCATCGAGGACTGACGCCGCGCCATGCCCGCGCACCATTCCAGTCCCCGTCCCCCGGCGCGTTGCGTGATGCTGCTCGGAACCAGCAGCGGCGCGGGCAAGAGCTGGCTCGCGACGGCGCTGTGCCGCTGGTACAGCGACCGGGGGCTCCGGGTCGCGCCCTTCAAGGCGCAGAACATGAGCAACAACGCCCGGGTCGTTCCCGGCCCGGGCGGCGCCATGGGCGAGATCGGGTCTGCGCAGTATTTCCAGGCCCTGGCCGCGCGCGCCGAGCCCGAGGTGCGCATGAACCCGCTGCTGCTCAAGCCCGAGGCCGACACGCGCAGCCAGGTGGTCTGCATGGGGCAGGTGAGCGCGGAACTCGGCGCCATGCCCTGGCACGCGCGCAGCGCCAGGGTGTGGCCGCAGATTGCCGCCGCGCTCGACGCCCTGCGCGCCGAGAACGACCTGCTGGTGATCGAGGGCGCGGGGTCGCCCGCCGAGATCAACCTGTACGCCAGCGACATCGTGAACCTGCGCGTGGCACAGCATGCGCAGGCGCGCTGCCTGCTGGTGACCGATATCGACCGGGGCGGCGCCTTTGCGCACCTCTACGGCACCTGGGCGCTGCTTCCCGAAGCGCAGCGCGCGCTGATTCACGGCTTCGTGCTGAACAAGTTCCGCGGCGACGCCGCCCTGCTCGCGCCAGCGCCGCAAAAGCTGCAAGACCTGACCGGCGTGCCCACCGTGGCCACCATCCCCATGCAGTGGCGCCATGGCCTGCCCGAGGAAGACGGTCTGTTCGACGAGCGCAGCCGCGCAGCCGGTGCCGTGCACACCAGCGTGGCCGTGATGACCTGCCCGCACATCAGCAACCTCGACGAATTCCAGGCGCTCAGAAACCTGCCCGGCCTGCGCCTGCTGTGGGCGCGCAGCCCCGCCGATCTGGCAGGACTCGGCGCCAGCGACTGGGTCATCCTGCCCGGCTCCAAGGCCACCGCCGCCGACCTGGCCTGGCTGCGCGCGCAGGGGCTGGACCAGGCCATCGCCGCCCATGCCGCGCGCGGCGGCATGCTGCTGGGCCTGTGCGGCGGCCTGCAAATGCTTGGCGAGGCGCTCATCGACAGCGCGGGAATCGACGGCAATGCACCCGGCCTGGGCCTGCTGCCACTGGTCACCCGCTTCGCACCCGCCAAGACCCTGCGGCGCACCCGCGTCCGCTTCCCCACGCTACAGGGCGCCTGGGCCGCGCTATCGGGCGTGCAGGCCAGCGGCTACGAGATCCACCACGGGCAGACCGTCTGGCACCCGGCCATGGTCGCCGGCGGCGACGCGGCGCGCGAGCTGATTCCCGGCCTGGCTTGGCAAAACGCCGCGGGCAACGTGCTCGGCCTGTACCTGCACGGCCTGCTCGAAGACCCCGCAGTGCTGCAGGCACTGTTTCGCTGTGCGATCCAAGTGCCCACGCTCGAATCCGTGTTCGACGGCCTGGCCCGCGTCGCAGACAGCTGCTTTGCGCCGGGCGTTCTGCAGGCGCTGATCGCACCCGCTGCCTGATGCTCCGAGCCACTCCTTGCCTGCGCAAAACATGCACGCCCTGACCGATTTCACGTTCCCGGGCATTGCCGACATCGGCAACGCCGTATTCACGGCCCACCTGCAACAGCTGCTGGACAACAAAACCAAGCCCTCGGGCGCGCTCGGCCGGATCGAGGCGCTGGCCCTGCGCATCGGCCAGGTGCTTGGCACGTCGGCTCCCGTGCTCGTGCGGCCGCAGCTGCTGGTCTGCGCCGCCGACCACGGCCTGGCGGCGCACGGCGTATCGGCCTTCCCCCGCGAGGTGACCGCGCAGATGGTGGAGAACTTTCTCGCCGGCGGCGCCGCCGTGAGCGTGCTCGCGCGCCAGCATGGGCTGCAACTCACCGTGGTCGATTGCGGCGTGGCGCGTGACTTTGCCGACAGCAGCAGCGCCCCGCCCGGCGCGCCGCGCCTGTTGGTGCGCAAGCTGGCAGCGGGCACGCGGGACGCTTGCGCGGGCCCGGCGATGACCGCGGCCGAATGCGCGCAGGCCCTCGCCAACGGCCGGGACATCGTGTGCGAGCTGCCGGGCAATGCCCTGCTGCTGGGCGAGATGGGCATTGGCAACACATCCGCCGCGTCGCTGCTGCTGGCGCGGCTCGCGGACCTGCCGCTGGCCGAATGCACGGGCGCGGGAACGGGGCTGGACGCCGCGGGCGTGGAGCGCAAACGCGCCGTGCTGCAACGCGCCCTGGACGCGAACCCCCAGGCCGCAACGCCGCTGAGCGCGCTCGCCGCACTCGGCGGCTACGAGATCGCCACGCTGGTCGGCGCCGTGCTGCAGGCCGCCGCCGAGCGCCGCGTGATCGTGGTCGATGGCTTCATCACCGGCGCCGCCGTTCTGGTGGCCAGCCGCATCGCACCGGCGGTGCTGCAGCGCTGCGTGTTCGCGCACCGCTCGGGCGAGCACGGCCACCGCCTGATGCTCGCGCAGATGCAGGCAGAGCCCTTGCTGGATCTGGGCCTGCGCCTGGGCGAAGGCAGCGGCGCGGCGCTGGCCTGGCCGCTGCTGCAATCGGCCTGCGCGCTACTGCGTGAGATGGCAAGCTTTGCCGCCGCGGGGGTGGCGCAGCGGACGCGGTAGGCTCTGCGCTTGCGGCGTGCGGGGGCAAGTGCCTGCAAATCAAGAGGAAAACGGTATGACGATGAAAGGAAACACCATGTTGGATTTGGGTCCAGATAGTAAAAGCATCCGGTACGAAGTGGCATTGGATATTCTTGGCGAGAGTCGCCAGCCCTTTATGCGGGCGATCCACGAAGAGAAGCAAAAATCAGAACCATCGCAGGTGTTCATTCGCTACTGCGAGACCCGTTTGACCGCGATCGATGAATTGCAAGACGATTTGCGGCTCAATGATTTGGACACCATTGAGCGCATCCTTACAAAAGGAAATCCCCTGTTCAAGGTTGATTGAGTCAGGACTTGCGCAGACCAGGTTCAGCTGGCGTGCAACTCGGACGTGTGGAGTTAAAACCATGCAAGCATGCATCACAAAAAATTACAAAAAACTACTTTCTCGATTGTTTATTTTGGCTTGCGTAATTCCTATGAGCGCTATGGCGGAATACCAGCCGATGACCGAAGACGAAATCCGGGAAACGGCGACCAAGTACTTCGCAGAACGGCAATCCAAGTCATCATACCGGAAATACCCAATCATCGTTTTGGTAGGTGGTCAGCCAGGTGCAGGAAAGAGTGCAGTAGCAGACGTAGTGAAAGCCGAACTGATCGGGCAGGGTGGTTACCTCCACATTGATGCTGACCGGATGCGCGAGCGCATCCGTGTGGGTGAAAATAACCCAAGCTCTGAGCAAACGCAGGCCGATGCGGGACGACTGGTGGCTGTGCTGCGTGACCAAGCGATGCAGGGACGACGCAATATCGTGGAAGAAGGTACTTTTCGCAACCCGGACGGCATGGGAAAATTTGTGCAGAAGCTCCAGGCGCGCGGTTACACGGTCGAGTTGTTCGCTGTGGCGGCGTCGCGTGAGGAAAGTCTGCTTGGTATCTATCAACGCCACGAACTGCAACATCAAAACGGGATGGACAATCCGCGTTTTGTCAGCGAGAAGTACCACGACGAGGCCATGCAAGGTTTTGAAAGTACGGTAGCCAGGATAGCCGCACAACTTGACCGTGTGTGCGTTTCCAACAGAAGCGGCGAGTTGCTGTACGACAGCGCCATTCAAACGAACGAGCAGTCAAATGCTTTGGAGGCTCTGGCAGCTGGCCGCCAGCTCACCGATACCAAGCTGGCCAAGGTCACGGAACTATGGGGCACTGTTGAATCCCAAGCCAGGCAGCGCGATGCAGCAAGTGGCTACCTGGATATGGTTAGTGCTCACATGCAGCGCCTCCATGACATGCAGAAGGATCGGATTCATGGTCACGCCATGAACCAACTTGAGACCAACGCTGCTACGCTTGCGCGGGATACTCGCGATGCGCAGCACACCGAGGGCGAACTGGCCAAGGCCGCATACTTTCGCGGCGTCCATGAGAAGGCATCAGAGTTCAATGAAATGGCGCCGGACTTGGCAAAGTACGATGCAATTGCGGTGAACCGCAAAACATTGCGCGATTTTCCAGACGCAAGCGAATTGGAAGAGCGGGAAATGCCTGAGTCCAGCAGATGAGGAGGGCGTTCGGACGCGTTGGCAGACCAGCCCAAAGTTCCACACAGACTTGGGTCATGCTCATGTGCTTGCCCCCCTTTTCAACCTGGTCAATCCACTCGCGCTTCCCCAGAGTCACACCCCTCGTTCAGACTCATACCTGAATTGGAAAAGACTGAGGCCGGGAATTGGGGGAGACCTGCCCGTACCCATCATGCCAAGGTCCGCGTGGCATTTCGGCTGTACCCATTGCGCCCGTACCCCTGGCATGTTGGGTGTTGCTGGGGACGCGTTGTATTAAAAAAATCCAGAAAATAGCTCAGAATACAAAAAATCCTGGCACTCTATGAATTTTCTGAGGTGATCAATGATCGGCTACGAATTCTTGCTGTCGAAGATCCCGCTTCGCATGCCGGAGCTGGCCAAGCCAGCCAAGGTCAAGCCAGTCACCCGCGTCGAGGACATGGCCGACCTGATCGCGATTCCCAAGGCGATCGCGCCCACCGCCGACACCATTCTCCCGCACCTGCTCTTCGCGTTGAAGCACGAGCCGATGCAGTTGGCGATCCTGCACGAGGCGCTGCGGCTGGTGCCGGCCCAGGATGTGATCGATGCGATCAGCGAGTCGCCTTCGGGGGCCTATGTGCGTCGCGCGGCCTATCTCTGGGAGAAGGTTCACGGCGTCGAGCTGGAACTGCCGTTGGCAGGTCCGGCGGGCAACTACGTGGACTTCTTTGATCCCAAGGCCTACTACACCGGTCAGGCTTGGGAGCGCAGCCAGAAGTACCGGATCAGCTTCAACGGTATCGGCCCCTATGAGTTCTGTCCGGTGGTTCGCCGGGACGACACCCTTGAACGGGAAGGCGAGGCCATCCTGCGGACACTGCGCGAATGGGCCCAGGCACCCGAGAACGAGCCGCTGATGGACCGTGTGATGGCCTGGGCTTACCTCAGCGAGACCCGCGACTCCTTTGCCATCGAGAACGAAGTGCCGAGCCCTGACAAGGAACGGGCCTTCGTCGCGGCGATGGAGCATCTGCGCGATCGCGCGCCGCTGACGGAAGACTACCTGGTCGGCCTGCAGAACGCCGTCATCAGTTCTCCTCGCAGCGCAGAGAGTGGATTCCGCGGCGCACAGAACTGGCTGCAGCGCGGAGGGCATGGCGCACTTGCCGTCCGGTACGTCCCTCCTGCGCCGGAGCACCTACGCCCCCTGATCGACGGCCTGATGCGCATGGCGAACGCCAAGGACGACGTGCCAGCGCTGATCAAGGCGGCACTGGTGAGCTTCGGCTTCGTGTTCATCCATCCGTTCATGGACGGCAATGGCCGTGTCTCTCGCCTGCTTGCGCACCACTGTCTTCACATGAAGGGCGCTCTGCCCGACGTGAAGGGCAGTCCGGCCATCCTGCCTCTCTCGGTGGCCATGAAGCAGGAGGAGCGGCAGTACCTGGGTGCGCTGGAGAGCTTCAGCAAGCCGGTGCGCGCCCTGTGGGATGTGATGTTCATCGGCGACGGCGACTTCACCTTCGACTTTCGCTCGACGCCGATGGTCTATGCCCATTGGTCGGGCGTCCAGGCCGCGGCTTTCGTGATCCGGTGCGCGCGGATCGCCTTGCGGCAGTCCCTCGTCGACGAGGCGAGGTATCTCGAGGCCTACGATCTGGCCTACGAGCGGATCGACAAACAGTTCGACCTCCCGAACCGGACGATCAACCTGTTGATCCAGTGGATCCATCAGAACAACAACAGGATGCCGGAGCGGCGCAGGACGGCCAGGGAAGTGGCCCACATCCTCGCGGACGAGGATCTGAGCCGGATCGAAGGCATCGTGGCGGAGGCGTTCGCTTCGAATGAAGGTCCTGCGGAGAGGGCAGCGGGGGCGGCAGCACCGTGACTCGCACCGGTTTGCTGCCTACCCCACCGTGGGGGCCGGTTCCGCTCGACGAGGTGTTCTCGTGCTGGGTTTGCCAAGAAAGCGGGTACGGTCCAATGAGCGCGATGAACATTTTCCCGCCCGAGACGCTCACGAGCTTCGTCGACGAGCCCCGCATCTACATGCGAGTCAGCACTCACGCGCAGGTTCAGCCGATGGCTATGTGAATGAGGCGACAACTATCTTGACACGCGCCGCGCCATGCAGCCCAGGATTTATGCAACAACGCCTCCTACGACTTCTACTCATGATGCATAGATCGTGTTACTCAATGGCCTGCACAAGGTGTGTGATATTTGAAATTTGCCTGTCAAGCTGGGACTTATTGATCACAACATTTTTTCCAAGAACTGTTTTGCTGCCGGCAGTCATACAACAAATCGGAGTTCCCAAAGTGCTCGAAACAACAGATGCAGTGTTGGCATCGGCAACTTCTGTTTGGAACATGGCATGGAAAGTTTTCTTGTTTGTTGGCAGCGTCGAACTAGCAGGGTGAATGCAGAATTCATTTGGGTTCGCACGCCACACATCATAAATTTCGTCGCCTATTTCTCCGACCACTGTTTTGAAAGCTGCCGCAGAAGAGGAGTGGCTTTGTGTCAATCGATTGCCTACGTACATGTAGATTTTTGGCCGATTCATGGAACATCGCTGCATTTCCAAGAAGAATTCAGATTGTGCTTGGCCTGCTTGGCGACTGACGCCATAGACAAGGGCCAAGACGGATCGAACAGCGCGTTTGGATGATCCATCGGCTGAAAATGGGATAATCAGCCGGTCGGCAGTAGACAGAGCTAGTTCCGTATAAATGGAAAAGCTTGGATTACAATCCACGAATACTGTGTGCGCAGTGTTTCCCCAGTTATGGGTAATGTCGGCGATCAAATCACGTATCCACATGTGAACAAAGCGCCAAGCATCATCGGGTCCTGGTTTTGTTGCTGCGAAGACCCTTGATGCTTGCAATTCGAGTTTCTCGTCTCCGGGAATCAAATACAAGTTTTTGGATATTTCGCGATTTTGTTTGTTCACGTGCGTGAGGTACCGGGCACCTGTTTTTGGGTTCTGATAAGGACTGATAATCCGATCATCAATATAGCCGGCTATGGATAGCCTCGGGGTTTTGGCGTGCAAGTCCCCCAACTTCTTTTCACCATTGACCATGCCGCCAAGCAGCATTGACGATGAGTTTGCTTGCGGGCAAAGGTCGAGCACCAGAACTTTTTTATTTGGGTTCTGCCTCGCATATTCAGAAGAGACTTGAAAAGTCAGATAGCTTTTTCCGACGCCGCCTTTGTTGTTCCATATTGCATAAATTGCCATGTTTGCACCTTTTGATCTGTCGATGGATTGTAAGCCGATCAATTCTCTTAGTGTTAAATTTTTGCAGCTACTCAGCCCCTGGCCCACGGCTCGGCCCATCAACCAAAGCAAGATTGAGGTGATGAGCCCCGGAAAGCTTGGGTGAGCGCATCATGAAGCTTGGCCTTGGCCCCTTGCTTGTGCAGGATCGCCAAGCAAATCGGGACCGATCGTCACGATGCGCCAAACCCGGTTGGCGCTGCTGGCTGCGAACATACTCGACGGTGTGTCCGCAGTCATCGCCAAAATGCCGGAAGCCCAAGGCCAAGCGGCGCGCATCAAGTGGGAGTATGCGCAGGGCAGGGGGAACCCGACCCACGGTTCCGCTCATCAACCAAAGCAAGCACGCTTGCCCCGTCACCACCTCACCGACTACGCAACGCACGGCTCAATAGCAGCACCGGAGCCAGCCCCACGGCCACCAGCGCCAGCGACGGCAGCGCGGCTTCGCCCAGGCGTTCATCGCGTGCCAACTGGTAGGCGACGACGGCCAGGGTGTCGCTGTCGAAGGGGCGCAGCACCATGGTCGCGGGCAGTTCCTTCATGGCGTCCACAAACACCAGCAAGGCGGCTGCGGCGCTGGAGCGTTTGAGCAGCGGCCAGTGCACGCGGGCCAAGAGTCCGCAGCCGCTGCTGCCCAGCAGGCGGGCGGAATCGTCCAGGCTGAGCGGAATGCGGGCATAACCGCTTTGTATGGACTGCAGGGCGACCGCGCTAAAGCGCACCAGATAGGCCCAGACGATGCCCAGGGCCGTGGTCGTGACCAGCGCGCCGAGTCCCCACTGCGGCAGCGCGGCCTGCAACCAGCCCACGGGCAGCAGCAGCCCGACCACGATGACGGTGCCCGGCACGGCGTAGCCCATGCCCGCCAGTTGCAGCACGCCGCGCGTTACGGCGTCCGGTCGGCGGCGCAGGGCCAGGGCGAGCGCGAGCGCGATGGCCACGGCCAGCAGCGCCGTGATGCCGCTCAGGCGCAGGCTGTTCCAGGCCCAGTGCAGGAAGCGCTCCCAGGGCAGCACGGACCAGTCCGCAGCCAGCGGCCGCAGCATGCAGGCCACGGGCGCAACGAAGCCCATGACCACCGGCAGCGCGCAGACCACCCAGGCCGCCCAGCGCTGCGCTCCGTGCAGCGCCAGCGGCTGGGCCTGCGCTGCGCGGTGGCTGCCGCTGGCAAAGCGCATGCGCTCTTGCGCGCGGCGCTCCACGTGCAGCAGCGCCAGCACCACGGCGAGCAGCAGGGTGGCCAGCTGCGCTGCCGCCAGGCGGTTGTCCATGGACAGCCAGGCCTTGTAGATCCCCGTGCTGATGGTCTGCATGCCAAAGTAGCTGGCCACGCCAAAGTCGGCCAGGGTTTCCATCAGCACCAGGGCGACGCCCGCGGCCACCGCAGGGCGCGCCAGCGGCAGGGCGACGGTGCGGATGCGGCGCGGCAGCGCTGCGCCGAGCAGGCGCGCGGCCTCCATGGGTTGCGCCGCGTGCGCGCCCAGCGCCGTGCGCGCGAGCAGGTACACGTACGGGTAGAGCGTAGAAACGAATACCCACACCGCGCCGCCCAGGCTGCGCACCTCGGGCAGCAGCCGGCCCTGCAGGCCCAGGGCGTCGCGCAGCCCGGTTTGCAGCGGGCCGCTGAATTGCAGGAAGTCGGTGTACGCATACGCCGTGACGTAGGCGGGCATGGCCAGCGGCAGCAGCAACAGCCATTCAAAGCTGCGGCGCCCCGGAAAGTCGAACATGCTCACGGCCACGGCCGTGGCGCTGCCCACCAGCGCCGTGCCCAGCGCGACCAGCAGGCCCAGCCACAGGGTGGTCCACAGGTAGCCGGGCAGCACGGTGGCGGCCATCTCGCGCAAGATGGCGCCGGCCTGCGCGCTGCCCGGCCCCACGGGCAGCCAGGAGGCCAGCAGCGCGAGCACGGGCAGGGCCAGGAAACCCGCGCACAGGATCAGGGGGACGTTGCGAAGGGCAAAGGGCGTGCGGCGCAAGGCGGGGATCTCGGCGGGGGCGGCGGGAATGCAAATGCGAATTCTATGGATTCGCGCCTGCCTAGAATCGGGGCATGTTTCTGGAGATATCCGACCTCGAAGTGCGCCATGCGGGCCGCACGCGGGCTGCGCTGCAGGCGGTCACGCTGGGCCTGCGGGCGGGCGAGGTCGGGGTGCTGATCGGTCCCTCGGGCTGCGGCAAGACCACCTTGCTGCGCGCCGTGGCGGGGCTCGATCCCGTGTTCCGCGGCGAGATCCGGCTCGGCGGCAGCGTGGTCGGCAGCGCCGCGCTGAGCGTTGCGCCCGAGCACCGGCGCGTCGGCATGGTGTTTCAGGAGCATGCGCTGTTCCCCCACCTGAGCGTGGGGCGCAACGTCGCTTTCGGCATTCATCGGCTGCCGTGCGCCAGGCAGGCCGCGCGCGTCGCCGAAATGCTGCAACTGGTGGGGCTGGCCGGCAGCGAGAACCGCTTTGCGCATGAGCTCTCGGGCGGGCAGCAGCAGCGCGTGGCGCTGGCGCGCGCGCTCGCACCGGGCCCACGGCTCATGCTGCTGGATGAGCCGTTTTCCAGCCTCGACGCGGACCTGCGCGAGCGCCTGGCGCACGAGCTGCGCGCGATTCTCAAGGCGGCCGGGGCGACGGCGCTGTTCGTGACGCACGACCAGTTCGAGGCGTTTGCCATGGGCGACAGGATCGGCGTGCTGCACGAGGGCCGTCTGCACCAGTGGGACGATGCCTGCACGCTGTACCACCGTCCGGCCACGCGCTTTGTCGCCGACTTCATCGGGCACGGCGTGTTCTCCCCCGCGACGCTGGTGCAGCGCGGCGGCCGCGTGGTGGCGCAAACGCCGCTGGGCGAACTGGGCACCCTGCACGCGTGCCCGCCGCCCTGCGGCTACCCCGGCGGTGAATGCGACGTGCTGCTGCGCGCGGACGACGTCGTGCACGACGCGCATGCGCCGGTGCAGGCGCAGATCGTGCGCAAGGCGTTCCGCGGCGCGGCGTTTTTGTACACCTTGCGCCTGGCCAGCGGCCACACCCTGCTGGCGCACGTGCCCAGCCACCACGGGCACGCGGTGGGCGAGTGGATCGGCATCCGCGCGCAGCCGGACCATGTGCTGACCTTTGCGCGGGCCTGAGAGCGGGAGCGATCCGATCCCGTCGCCCGGGCGCGGCGGCCATTCGGAACGGGCCGAAGGAGCGGGCTACAGCGAGTCGATGAAGCTGCGCAGCTTGTCCGAGCGGCTGGGGTGCTTGAGCTTGCGCAGGGCCTTGGCCTCGATCTGGCGGATGCGTTCGCGCGTCACGTCAAACTGCTTGCCCACTTCTTCCAGCGTGTGGTCGCTGGTCATCTCGATGCCGAAGCGCATGCGCAGTACCTTGGCTTCGCGCGGCGTCAGGCCGTCGAGGATGTCCTTGACCACGTCGCGCAGGCCGGCCTGCATTGCGGCCTCTATCGGGGCGGTGTTCGCGCCGTCTTCGATGAAATCGCCCAGGTGGCTGTCGTCGTCGTCGCCGATCGGTGTTTCCATGGAGATCGGCTCCTTGGCGATCTTCATGATCTTGCGGATCTTGTCCTCGGGGATCTCCATCTTGGCCGCGAGCAACGATGCGTCGGGCTCGAAGCCGAACTCCTGCAAATGCTGGCGGCTGATGCGGTTCATCTTGTTGATGGTCTCGATCATGTGCACCGGGATGCGGATGGTGCGCGCCTGGTCGGCGATCGAGCGCGTGATGGCTTGGCGGATCCACCACGTGGCGTAGGTCGAGAATTTGTAGCCACGGCGGTATTCGAACTTGTCCACGGCCTTCATCAGTCCGATGTTGCCTTCCTGGATCAGGTCGAGGAATTGCAGGCCGCGGTTGGTGTACTTTTTGGCGATCGAGATCACCAGGCGCAGGTTGGCCTCGATCATCTCCTTCTTCGCATCGCGCGAGGTCGCCTCGCCCTCGTTCATGCGTTTGTTGATGTCCTTGAGCTCGGTCAGCGGCACCACCACGCGCGACTGCAGGTCCATCAGCTTTTGCTGGAGTTCCTGCACGGGCGGGACGTTGCGCGCCATCACGGTGCTCCAGGGCTTGCCGGCGCCGGCCTGCTTTTCTATCCACTGGAGGTTCAGCAGGTTGGGCGGGAACTCCTTGACGAAGGTCTCCTGGGGCATGCCGCATTTGTCCACGATGATGCGGCGCAGCTCGCGCTCCTTCTTGCGCACGTCGTCAACTTGGCCGCGCACCATGTCGCACAGCTTTTCGATGGTTTTGGCGGTAAAGCGGATGGTCATCAGCTCGGCCGACAGGGCTTGCTGGGCTCTGACGTAGGCCGACGTGCCGTAGCCTTCCTTGTCGTAGACCTTGTGCACTTTCTCAAACAGTTGGCGCAGTTTGTCGAAGCGCTCGAGCGCCTGTTTCTTGAGTTCTTCGAGCTTTTTCGTCAGCGCCTTGGAGCCGCCCTTGCCGTCGTCGTCGTCGGCTTCGTCGAACTCGTCGAAGTCTTCTTCGGCCACGTAGTCGTCGGCCTCGTTGGGGTTGGAGAAGCCGTCAACGATGGTCGAGATGACGACCTTGCCGGCGCGGATTTCCTCGCCCATGTTCAGGATGTCGGCGATGGTCGCGGGAGACGCGCTGATCGCCTCCATCATCGCCATGAGGCCGCCTTCGATGCGCTTGGCGATCTCGATCTCGCCTTCGCGCGTCAGCAGTTCCACGGTGCCCATTTCGCGCATGTACATGCGCACCGGGTCGGTGGTGCGGCCAAATTCGCTGTCCACGGTGGACAGCGCCGCTTCGGCGGCCTCCTCGGCCTCCTCCTCGCTGGCGCCGGTGGGGGCGTTTTCGGTGATGATCAGCGTCTCGGCGTCGGGCGTTTGCTCGTACACGGCCACGCCCAGGTCATTGAGCGTGGTGATGACGGCTTCGAGCGTTTCGGCATCGACCAGCTTGTCGGGCAGGTGGTCGGAGATTTCGACGTGCGTGAGGTAGCCGCGCGTCTTGCCCAGCTTGATCAGGGTCTTCAGGCGCGAACGGCGCCGGGCCAGGTCTTCCTCGGACAGGACGGTTTCGTCCAGGCCGAATTCCTTCATCAGGGCGCGCTCCTTGGCCTTGCTGATCTTCATGCGCAGCGGCTTGGCCTTCTCGACCGCGGCCGCCACCCCGGGGGTTTCCTCGACCTCGCCTTCCAGGTCGGCCTCGATATCGGACAGGTCCGTGTCGTCGGCAGCCTTTGGCTGGGGGGGGGGCGTTCTTGGCAGAGGTTTTGGCGGGAGCTTTGGCCGGTGCCTTGCTGGCGGGTGCCTTGGCCTTGGTGGTCTTGGTCTTGGCCTTGGCGCTGCTCGCAGCGGGCTTCTTGGGCAATTCGGCGACGGCCTTTGCAGCAGGCTTTGCCGGCTCCTTTGCCGGCTCGGCAGGACGGGCGGCTGCCTTGGCCTGCACCTTGACCTTGACCTTGGCGGGGGCAGGCGGCTTTTTTGCTGCCGCTTTATCGGCAGTCTTCTTCGCAGCCTTTGCCGGGTCGGCAGGGCTTTTCGTTTTCGCAGGCGGGGTCTTGGCCTTCCCGGCTGCGGGCGCGGGCTTTGTTTCTGCGGCCGGGGCGGGAGCGGCCTTTGCGGCGCCGTCTGGCGCAGACTTGGGGGACTTCGCAGACTTTTGAGCGGGCATGAAGAAACCTCAGAATCAAAACGGATGGGGACGGACGAGAACGGAAACCGGCGCCACGGGGTCGGGCGCGGGTGGCAGCGCGAAGCTGCACGGTCTTCGCGCCACGGGGGCAGGCCGGCAAGATGTCCGGGCGATCATTTGGTGTGCAGTCCTTGCGATGGGTGGGCGGTGCTTGTGCGCGGCGGTGGCCCGGCTCGGAGGTGCTGCTGTCGCTCTTGCCGACGGAAAACCCCGCATTATATCTTGTGTGCCTTGAATGCGCGTTTCATCCGTTTCATCAAGCGGTCTTGGCCGCTGCGTTCAGCAAGGCGTTGCGCCTTTGTTCCAGGGCGCGGTAGCGCTCCAGGACACTCGGGTCCTGCTGCGCTTGCAGCACCAGCAGCTTTTGCTGTTCCTTGATGTCTTCGATCTGCATGCGGTTGAGCAGGTCGCGCAGTTCCAGCCTGAGTTCCTGCAGGTCGCCCTCGGTCTGCGCGTGCGCGCCGGTCATTACCTTGTGCGCCAGCGCCTCGCATTCGTGCTCGCGCAGGCTCTCGCGCAACACCGCCCAGGCCAGGGGGCCGAGCTCATGGAACTGCTCCTCCAGCCAGGCGAACAGCGGCCCGTGCGGCGCAGGCTGGGCGCACAGGATGGCGTGGTCGTCGTGCGTCAGATCTTCCAGAAAATCCATGTGCGAGAGCAGCAGACGCGCCGCGTGGTCCACGCGGCTTGCCGGCGGGGTGCGCGGCAACCGGGGCTGGGGGGCCAGCGCACGGCGTCCCGTTTCTTCCAACTGCCGCCTGGCCAGTTTGCGCCCTTGCGCAGGCCGGACCCCGTCTGCGCCGCGTACCGGCCATGGCCGCTGTCGGCGGCCCCGTGCTGCCAGTTTTCCGGCGTCGGCAGGTTGGCCCACGGAGGCGCGTCTTCCTGCGGGAGATGCATGCGTGGCGGGCCGCCCGCCTGCGCAGGGTGCGTTCCCGCCGGGGTCCAGATGTCCGCCAGATCCCGCGCGTTCAGCTGGGCCAGCTGGGCCAGCTCGCTGAGCAGCTGGCGCCGGAGCACCCCGTCGGGCAGCGCGCTCCACAGCGGGCGGGCGTTGCTCGCCATGTGCGCGCGGCCCTCGGCGCTGCCCAGGTCGCAGCCCGCGCTCGCCGCATCGACCAGGAACCGGCTCAGCGGCACGGCCTCGTCCACGTGCCGGGCGAAGGCCTGCGTGCCGTGGGCGCGGATGAAGCTGTCCGGGTCGTGCTCGGCGGGCAGGAACAGAAATTTGATGCTGCGCGTGTCGCCGGCGTGGGGCAGCGCGGCGTCGAGCGCCTTGCGCGCCGCGCGCCGGCCCGCGGCGTCGCCGTCGAAGCTGAACACCACGGACTCGGTAAAGCGCAGCAGTTTTTGCACATGCTCGGGCGTGCAGGCCGTGCCCAGCGTGGCCACCGCGTTCGGAAAACCCAGCTGCGCCAGCGCCACCACGTCCATATAGCCCTCGGCCACGAGGGCGTAGCCCTGCTCGCGGATGGCGGTGCGGGCCTCGAACAGGCCGTACAGCTCGCGCCCCTTGTGGAACACCGGGGTTTCCGGCGAGTTCAGGTACTTGGGCTTGTCCTCGCCGAGCACGCGGCCGCCAAAGCCCATGCATTCGCCCTTGACGTTGCGGATGGGGAACATCACGCGGTCGCGAAACCGGTCGTAGCGCTTGCCGCCTTCGTCTTGCACGATGACCAGCCCGCTTTCTTCGAGCAGCGGGTCGTCGTACTGCGCAAACACGCTGGCCAGGCTGCGCCAGCCTTCGGGCGCGTAGCCCAGGCCGTAGCGCTCGGCCACGGCGTCGGAGACGCCCCGGCCCTTGAAATACGCCATGGCGCGCGGGGACGTGTGCAGTTGGCTGCGGTAGGCTTCGGCGGCTTTCTCCAGCACCTCGCTGAGCGTGGCCTGCCGGCGGCGGATGGTGTCGGCGCGTTCCCTGTCCTGCGGCGAGAGGAGTCCGTCGTCGGGCACCTGCAGGCCCACTTGCCGGGCCAAGTCCTGCACCGCATCGACGAAACCCATTCCCGCATGCTCCATCAGAAAGCCGATGGCATTGCCGTTCTTGCCGCAGCCAAAGCAGTGGTAGAACTGCTTCGCGGGGCTGACGCTGAACGAAGGCGATTTTTCCCCGTGGAAGGGGCACAGCCCCATGAAATTGGCCCCGCCCTTCTTCAGGACTACGTGGCGGCCCACGATGTCGACCAAGTCCACGCGGGTGAGCAGTTCCTGAATGAAAGACTGGGGGATCGTCACGCCGCCTATTGTCTGCGCAAACCGTTTTGGGCCGGCAGCCGCCGTCACGCGCCGGCAAGACCGGTGGTCAATCCGGCGCCCTGCGCTGGTGGAATCGGTGCACGCCCTGCGTGTCCAGAGACCTCTGCAACTGGCCGTCGTACCACAGCAAGTGCAGATGCGCCAAAGCCTCGCCCATGGCAAAACTCATCTGGTGCGTGTCGAGCTTGCGCTTGAACAAAATGGGCATGACGTCGGCGGCGGACAGTGGGCGTCCTGCGGAGGACGCGTCGATGATTTCGCGCAAGCGGTCGCGATGGAGCTCTTGGAGCTGCCCGATGCGCGCGTGCAGGCCGGTAAAGGGTTTGCCGTGCGCGGGCAGCACCAGGGTCTCGGGGGGCAGTTCCAGGTACCGCTGCAGCGATGCCAGGAAGATCCGCAGCGCGTCGGCTTGCGGCTCCAGGGCATGCACGCTGACGTTGGTCGAAATGCGTGGCAGGACCATGTCCCCGCTGATGAGAATCGACAAATCGGCGCTGTACAGCGAGATGTGCTCGGGCGCATGCCCGTAGCCGCTGATGCAGCGCCAAATCCGTCCCCCGATCTCGATACGGTCTGCGTCCATGAGCCGGTGAAAGTGCGCAGGCAGCGCCGGAACCAGGCTCCGGTAGAAGGAACCGTGTCCCCGTACATGGTCCAGGAATTCCTCGTCCTGCGCGCCGTGCAGGGCATAGAAATTCGCGCTCGCCGGGCCATCGAATCCGTCGCGCTCATGGATGCCAATCTTTGCTGCACAGTAGTCGGTGATGCTGATCCAAAGGTCTGCCTGCCAACGCGTGCACAGCCAATGCGCCAGACCGATGTGGTCCGGATGCATGTGGGTCACGATCACCCGGAGAATGGGCAGCCCCTCCAGGCTGTTGGCAAAGACTTGCTCCCACTGTGCACGGCTTGCCGTGCTGTCGATGCAGCAGTCGATCACGGTCCAGCCGTCGCGCATGTTGCCTGCGGTGTCCGGCTGCCGGTCGCGCAGCAACCACAGGTTGATGTGGTCGAACAAAAAGGGCAGCCCCATGCGGATCCACCGGATTCCGGATGCGACCTCCAGGGTCGCGCCCTGTGCAGGCAGGGTGTCGCCGAGGGGATAGTGGATCGGGTGTTCGGGTGGATTCATGGCAATGGGGTGATGGGGCAATGGATTAGCATCGGCGTTGACAGAGAGGAGTCAGTCGGGCGGCAGGTTGCTTGATGCATTGTATGGGGTCCCCCGGTCACGAAATTGTCACACTGACGTCCAGGGCGGAACACACCGCCTTGCTTTATTTTTGGGAGATATTCATGGGCATTCCCGCGGGCCTTGTCGGCCTGGACTTCCAACTGGGCGCAGACATCGACGCGTTGCGCGACGCCGTGCGCGATTTCGCGCAGGCCGAAATCGCCGCGCGTGCGGCGGACATCGACCGCAGCGACCAGTTCCCGATGGACCTCTGGCGCAAGATGGGCGCGCTGGGCCTGCTGGGAATCACGGTGCCCGAGGAATACGGCGGCGCCGCCATGGGCTATCTGGCGCACATGGTGGCAATGGAGGAAATCTCGCGTGCCAGCGCCGCCGTGGGCCTGTCCTACGGCGCGCACAGCAACCTGTGCGTGAACCAGATCCAGCGCAATGGCAGCGTGGAGCAAAAGCGCAAGTACCTGCCCGGGCTGATCAGCGGGGAGCAGGTGGGGGCGTTGGCGATGAGCGAGTCCGGTGCCGGCTCCGACGTGATCGGCATGCAGCTCAGGGCCGAGGACAAGGGCGGCTACTTCCTGCTCCATGGCAGCAAGATGTGGATCACCAATGGCCCGGATGCCGACACGCTGGTGGTGTACGCCAGGACCGATCCCGGAATGGGCGCCCACGGCGTCACGGCGTTTCTGATCGAAAAGGGAATGCCCGGTTTTCGCGTCGCGCAAAGGCTCGACAAGCTGGGAATGCGCGGCAGCCCCACGGGCGAACTGGTGTTCGACGCCGTCGAAGTGCCCGCAGCGAATGTGCTCGGCGGCCTGAACCAGGGCACCAAGGTGCTCATGAGCGGCCTGGACTACGAGCGCGCGGTGCTCACGGGCGGCCCGCTGGGAATCATGCAGTCCGTCATGGACAACGTGCTTCCCTACATCCACGAGCGCAAGCAGTTCGGCCAGAGCATCGGCGAATTCCAGCTCATCCAGGGCAAGGTCGCAGACATGTACACCGCGCTGCAGGCGGGGCGCTCGTTTGCCTACACCGTCGCCAAGAATCTGGACCTGCCCGGCAGCGCGCAGCATGCGCGCCGACTACGCAAGGACTGCGCCAGCGTGATCCTGTGGTGCGCCGAAAGAGCGACCTGGATGGCCGGCGAGGGCCTGCAGATCCATGGTGGCAATGGCTATACCAACGATTACCCGCTGGGCCGCTTGTGGCGCGACGCCAAGCTGTACGAGATCGGCGCCGGAACCAGCGAAATCCGCCGCATGCTGATCGGCCGCGAGCTGTTTTCCGAAACCTGCTGAGTTCCTTGCTCGCCCCCATACCCCCAGCGCCATGCCCGCATCGATCGAAGACTTGTTCGTGCACAACCGCGCGTGGGCGGCCCGGATGGAGCGCGAGCGGCCGGGTTTCTTCACCAGCCTGCTGGCGCAGCAAAAGCCCGGCTACATGTGGATCGGCTGCTCGGACAGCCGCGTTCCGGCGAACCAGATCACGGGCCTGGAGCCGGGCGAGGTCTTCGTGCACCGCAACGTGGCCAACGTCGTGGTTCCGAGCGACCTGAACTGTCTGTCGACCATCCAGTACGCGGTCGACCAACTGCACATCGAACACATCATGGTGGTCGGCCACTACGGGTGCGGCGGCGTGCGGGCCGCGCTGGACGGCGCCCGGATCGGCCTGGCCGACAACTGGATCCGCCACGTGCAGGACGTGCGCGACCGGCACCGCGGGCTGATTGCGTCCATCGCCCCCGAGTGGCGCTACGACGTGCTGTGCGAACTCAACGCCATCGAGCAGGTGCTCAACCTGGCGCAGACCACCGTGGTGCGCGACGCCTGGGAGCGCGGCCAGAAGGTCTGGCTGCACGGCTGGTGCTATGGCCTGAAGGATGGCCTCATCAACGATCTGCGCATGACCGTGGACGGCGCCGAAGGGCTGGACGCGCTCCACAGGGCGGCCATCGCCGGCGTCGCTGCCGCCAAGAGATGAGTGCAGGCGCGGCCCCGGGCGCATACTCCTTGCAAGAATCGGAACATCCACAGGGGGACCCATGTCTGCAACCCATAGCGATCCCATCGTCATCGTCGGCGCTGCGCGCACCCCCATGGGGGCGTTGCAGGGCGATTTCTCCAGCCTGGCCGCGCATGACCTCGGGGGCGCGGCCATCCGGGCCGCGGTTGCGCGCGCCGGCGTTGCGCCCGACGCTGTCGGCGAGGTGCTGCTGGGCAACTGCCTGATGGCGGGCCAGGGCCAGGCGCCCGCGCGCCAGGCGGCGTTCAAGGGCGGTCTGCCCCAGGCAACGGGTGCGGTCACGCTGAGCAAGATGTGCGGCTCGGGAATGAAGGCCGCGATGCTCGCGCACGACATGCTGCTCGCCGGAACGCACGAGGTCATGGTCGCCGGCGGAATGGAGAGCATGAGCCGCGCGCCCTACCTGCTGCAAAAGGGCCGTGGCGGCTACCGCCTGGGCCACGACCGCGTCTTCGACCACTTGATGCTCGACGGCCTGGAAGACGCTTACCAGGCGGGCCGCTCCATGGGCAGCTTTGGCGAAGACTGCGCTGCCAAATACCAGTTCAGCCGCGCGCAGCAGGACGCCTTTGCCACGGCCAGCGTGCAGCGCGCCAGGGCCGCCACCGAGTCGGGCGCGTTCGCGGCCGAGATCGTCCCCGTGGCGGTCGAGGGCCGCTCGGGCGAGACGCTGGTATCGATCGACGAAGGCCCGGGCAAGGTCCGGATCGAAAAAATCACCACGCTCAAGCCCGCGTTCAAAAAGGACGGCAGCATCACCGCCGCGTCGAGCTCGAGCATCAACGACGGCGCTGCGGCGCTGGTGCTGATGCGCGCATCCGGCGCGCAAAAGTTCGGCTGCAAGCCGCTGGCGCGCATCGCGGGCCACGCCACGCACGCGCAAGCGCCCGAATGGTTTACCACCGCCCCGCTGGGCGCCACGCGCAAGGCGCTGGCCAAGGCCGGCTGGAGCGCGCACGCGGTGCAGCTGTGGGAAATCAACGAGGCCTTCGCCGTGGTTCCCATGGCGCTGATGAAGGAACTCGATCTGCCGCACGACCGGGTCAACGTGAACGGCGGCGCCTGCGCACTGGGTCACCCCATCGGCGCGAGCGGCGCGCGCATCCTGGTCACGCTGATCCATGCCCTCGCGGCACGCGGCCTCAGCCGGGGCCTGGCCACGCTGTGCATCGGCGGCGGCGAGGCCACGGCCGTGGCGCTGGAAATGCTCTGAGCATGCTGCTGAGCCAGGACCAGGAAATGATCCGCGCCGCGGTGCGCGACTTCGCCCGGGAACAGCTCTGGCCCCACGCCGCGCGCTGGGACAGGGAACACCATTTCCCCCGGCAAGCGCACCAGGGCCTGGCCGCACTGGGCGCCTACGGCGTCTGCGTTCCCGAGGAATTCGGCGGCGCCCAACTGGACCACCTCACGCTGGCGTTGGTGCTCGAAGAAATAGCCGCCGGCGACGGGGGCACCAGCACTGCCATCAGCGTGACCAACTGCCCCGTGAACGCCATCTTGCTGCGCCATGGCAGCGCCCGGCAAAAGCGCGACTGGCTCACCCCGCTGGCGGGCGGCGCGATGCTCGGCGCCTTCTGCCTGACCGAGCCGCAGGCGGGCTCCGACGCGTCGGCCCTGCGCACCACGGCCGTGCGCCAGGGCGGGGACTACGTGATCAACGGCGTCAAGCAATTCGTCACCAGCGGCAAGAACGGCGACCTGGCCATCGTCATTGCCGTCACCGACAAGGGCGCGGGCAAGAAGGGCATGAGCGCCTTCCTGGTGCCCACCCGCAGCCCCGGCTACGGGGTCGCGCGGCTCGAAGACAAGCTCGGCCAGCGCAGCAGCGACACCGCGCAGATCCATTTCGACAACTGCCGCGTCCCGGCCGAGAACCGCATCGGCGCAGAGGGCGAGGGCTACGGCATCGCCCTGGGCGCGCTCGAGGGCGGGCGCATCGGCATCGCCGCCCAAAGTGTGGGCATGGCGCGCAGCGCGTTCGACGCGGCGCTGGCCTACGCCGGGGAGCGCGAGAGCTTTGGCAGCGCCATCCTCAGGCACCAGGCCGTGGGCTTTCGCCTGGCCGACTGCGCCACGCAGATCGAAGCGGCGCGCCAACTCGTCTGGCACGCCGCCGCGCTGCGCGACGCGGGCCGCCCCTGCCTCAAAGAAGCCGCGATGGCCAAGCTCTTTGCCAGCGAAATGGCCGAGCGCGTGTGCAGCGCCGCCATACAGACGCTGGGCGGCTACGGCGTGCTGAACGACTTTCCGCTCGAGCGCATCTACCGCGACGTGCGCGTGTGCCAGATCTACGAAGGCACGAGCGACGTGCAGAAAATCATCATCCAGCGCGCGCTCGCCTGACGCACCGTCCCCGGAAAGCGCTCTTACTTCAGCTGCGCCTTGAGCAGCTGCCCCAGTTCCGAGGGATTGCGCGTGATGATGAAGCCCGACTCCTCCATGATCGCGAGCTTGGCGTCGGCCGTGTCGGCGCCGCCGGAGATCAGCGCGCCGGCGTGGCCCATGCGCTTGCCGGGCGGGGCCGTGACGCCGGCGATAAAGCCGACCACGGGCTTTTGCATGTGCGCCTTGCACCAGCGGGCGGCGTTGGCCTCGTCCGGGCCGCCGATTTCGCCGATCATGATCACGGCGTCGGTGTCCGGGTCGGCGTTGAAGGCCTGCATGACGTCGATGTGCTTGAGGCCGTTGATCGGATCGCCGCCAATGCCCACGGCGCTTGACTGGCCCAGACCCGCCTCGGTCAGCATGGCCACGGCCTCGTAGGTCAGCGTCCCCGATCGGCTGACCACGCCGATGCGGCCCTTGCGGTGGATGTGGCCGGGCATGATGCCGATCTTGATCTCGTCGGGCGTGATCAGGCCGGGGCAGTTGGGGCCCAGCAACAGGGTCTTCTTGCCGCCTGCGGCTTCCTTGGCCCGCATCCGGTTGCGCACTTCGAGCATGTCGCGCACGGGGATGCCTTCGGTGATGCAGACGACCAGGTCCAGATTCGCCTCGACGGCCTCCCAGATGGCTGCGGCAGCGCCTGCCGGCGGCACGTAGATCACCGACACGGTGGCGCCGGTCTGCGCCACGGCATCCTGGACGCTGGCGTAGATCGGGATGCCGAAGATCGACTCGCCGGCCTTTCTGGGGTGCACGCCGGCGACGAAGGCCTTGCGGCCGTTCGCGTATTCCTGGCATTTTTCGGTGTGGAACTGACCCGTCTTGCCCGTGATTCCCTGGGTGATGACCCGGGTGTTCTGGTTGATGTAGATCGACATATTGTTCTCCGGGCTTACTTGACGGCGGCAACGATGCGGGTCGCGGCTTCGGCCATGGTGTCCGCGGCGATGATGGGCAGGCCCGATTCGGCCAGCAGCTGCTTGCCCAGCGCTTCGTTCGTGCCCTTCATGCGCACGACCAGCGGAACGGACAGGTTCACGGCCCGGCAGGCGGTGATCACGCCGCTGGCGATGGTGTCGCATTTCATGATGCCGCCGAAGATGTTCACCAAAATGCCCTTGACCTTGGGGTTGCGCAGCATGATCTTGAAGGCCTCGGTCACCTTCTCGGCCGTTGCGCCGCCGCCCACGTCCAGGAAATTCGCGGGCGCGCCGCCAAACAGCTTGATGGTGTCCATGGTCGCCATGGCCAGGCCCGCGCCGTTGACCAGGCAGCCGATGTTGCCGTCCAGGCTGATGTAGGCCAGGTCGAACTTCGAGGCTTCCACCTCGGCCGGGTCTTCCTCGTCCAGGTCGCGGTAGGCCACGATCTCGGGGTGGCGAAACAGCGCGTTCGCGTCAAAGTTGAACTTCGCGTCGAGCGCGGTCAACTGGTTCTGGCTGTCGCGGTTGAGCGGGTTGATTTCCAGCAGCGACGCGTCGGTGTCCATGTAGCACCGGTAGAGCTTCTGGAAAATGTCCACGGCCTGGGCCTGGGACTCGGCGGGCAGGCCGATGCCGGCGGCGATTTTGCGCGCCTGCTCGGCACCGAGGCCCGTCAGCGGGTCGACAAATTCCGTGATGATCTTTTCCGGGCTGCTGTGGGCCACTTCTTCAATGTCCATGCCGCCTTCGCTCGACGCGATGAAGGCCAGCGCTTGCGTGGCGCGGTCGGTCACGATCGAAACGTAGTATTCCTTGCCGATGTCGGCGCCGTCCTCGATATACAGGCGGCGCACCTTCTGGCCTTCGGGGCCGGTCTGGTGCGTTTTGAGCTGCATGCCCAGGATTTCGCCGGCCAGGCGCCTGACCTCGTCGATGCTCTTTGCCAGTTTCACGCCGCCGCCCTTGCCCCGGCCGCCGGCGTGGATCTGCGCTTTCACGACCCACACCGGGCCGCCGAGCTTCTGGGCCGCTTCCACGGCTTCCTGCACCGTGAACGCGGGGATACCGCGCGGAACGGGCACACCAAAATTACGCAAGATTTCCTTGCCTTGGTATTCGTGAATCTTCATGGGGTCTCTCGCAGGAAAGGGGGGTGTCCACCCGTTGGGCATGTACGGCAGTGGTTGGGCCGCAGGCCTGGAACAGGGGTAGCCGGCGACTGTACCATGCTGCAACGCAGCATTGGCGTTGCGCAAGGGTCAATGGAGTGCTTTACTGTGCAGACGGGTCCGGCGGTGCTGCGGCGCCCGGCGTGCCGCGGCCCACCGATGACGGGATCATGGCAGCGCACCTTCGAACAGGGGGGAGTGGCGCTGGGTGTCCAGGAGCGTGATGTCGGGATCCAATTGGTTCAGGCGCAGCAGTTCTCCGGCGGAGAACAATTGATCGCGCATGGCCGATCGCGATGCCTGGTCCAACGGAGCCATCCGCGTCTTTCCGTCTTGCGACACGACGGTCAGCAATTGATCCGCCGTGATGTCCGGGGAGTCGAGCAAATCGGGGCTATGGCTTGTCACAATGATTTGCCTTTGCTCGGAAGCCTTGGCCAAGGCTTCGCGCAGTGCAGCACTGGTCGCGGGGTGGAGCGCGGTCTCCGGCTCCTCGATGCCGATCAGCAGCGGGGTTTCATTCCGGCTGCCCTGGAACAAGGCCGTCAAAACGCCCAGGGCACGCAGCGTTCCGTCAGACATGTTCTGCGCCGGAAAGAGATGCTTGGTGCCAGCCATCTCCTGACGAAACTCCAGCGTTTCAAACGGACCGATCTGCTTTCGCTCGACACCATGCACCATGGGCGCCACGGTTTTCAGGTGATTCCGGATTTCCGCCATGCGCTCTGGTGCTTCCCGCTGAAGTTGCCCCAACACGCTCGCGATGTTCTCCCCTCCCGGCTTGAGCAGCCGGCCGTCCTGCGGGTTTTGCGGTTCCCGCATCGATTTGGGATTCAGGTTGTAAAAACCCATGGATGTCAGCGCATCGAAAACGGGTCGAAAAGCCGCCATGCCGGAAGCGCCCACCAAGGCCAGCCGGTCCGGCGTGACCGCAGGGAATGCGGGCTCCGTGCTGGAGCGAAGTACGCCGCGCTCGACGCGAAAGTACGTGGCATCGACCGCGCATTCCTCCGTCTGCACCGCATAGCCATAGCCGGCGAGCGCGGCCACGTCGAAGGCGTAGTGGCCGGGTATTGCGCCATCGAGCGTGAAGTCGAGTCGAATGCCCACATTCGTTGGACGCCCTCGGCCATGGCCGCTGGAGCGCCTGCGCACCTCGGTCAGCCCGCCCGCGTATTGAGCGCGTTGTCCAAGGAGATGGACAATGCGTCGCGCACCAGCTGCAATGCGTCCAGAAAATTGCTTTTCCCGGCCCCATTGGCCCCCACCAAATAGGTCAGGGGGCCCAAGCGCACATCGCAATCGGCGATGCTCTTGTAGTTGCGCAGCAGTACGCGGTTCAGAAAAATCGGTGATTTCATGGCGCCCTCGGAGGCTCGGCACAACTACGACCCAGACTGGCGCAAGCGCGAAACAGATGGAAGAGTGCAGAAAAGGAATCGACGAAGATGTGGAGCATACCGTAATTGCGAAGCAAATTGAATGTGACATAAGTCAAAAAAGTTGCTCTGAGGTTACGAAATTAAGTGCCGTCACCAGGCTCTGCCTTGGGGGCCATGGGATATCTGTATCATGCGTGCAACGCATCATCGACGCGCCGCCGCGCCGTCCTGGTGCCCCGGCCCCGGCCCATCCCCCTTTCGGGCGGGCACTGCGGCTTTTCTTGCAGGAGCATCCGATGCCCAGAGTCTTTATCGATGGCGAAGCCGGCACCACGGGCCTGCAGATCCGCGAGCGCTTGCAGGCCATGGCGCAGATTGAACTGGTCAGCGTTGCACCGCAACTGCGCAAGGACCCCGCCGCCAAGCGCGACCTGATCGCCGGGGTGGATCTGGTGGTGCTCTGCCTGCACGACGACGCGGCGCGCGAGACGGTGGCCCTGGTCGATGCGATCGAGCGCAGCGATGGCCGCACGCTGCGGGTGATCGATGCGAGCACCGCGCACCGCACGGCACCCGGCTGGGTGTTTGGTTTTCCCGAGCTTGCCGCCGGCCAGCGCGAGGCCGTGGCCGCCGCCCGGCGGGTGGCCAACCCCGGTTGCCACGCCACCGGGGCCATTGCGCTGCTGCGCCCGCTGATCGACGCCGGGCTGCTGCCCCGGGACTTCCCGCTCGCGCTGTCCTCGGTCAGCGGGTATTCAGGGGGCGGGCGCAGCATGATCGAAGCCTACGAGCAGGGCGCAGCGCCGCCGTTCG
>NZ_AFAL01000021.1 GCF_000193225.1 Verminephrobacter aporrectodeae subsp. tuberculatae At4
AAGGCCATGGCCTGCATCGACCTGACCACCCTGGCCGGCGACGACACGCCGCAGCGCGTGGCGCGCCTGTGCGCCAAGGCGCGCAACCCGCTGCGGCGCGACCTCGTCGCCGGCTTGGGGCTGGAGGCAGCGCCCCCGAAGGTGGCCGCCGTGTGCGTCTACCCGAGCATGGTGCCCGCGGCAGTGCGCGCGCTGCAAGGCTCGGGCATTCCGGTGGCCTCGGTCGCCACGGGCTTCCCGGCGGGGCTGACGCCGATGCGCGAGCGGCTGGCCGAGATTGACCATGCGCTCGGCGAAGGCGCGCGCGAAATCGACGTCGTCATCACCCGCTCGCATGCGCTGGGCCAGCACTGGGGCGCGTTGTACGAGGAAGTCCAAGCCATGCGCGCGCGCTGCGGCGCGGCGCAGATGAAGGCCATCCTGGCCACCGGCGAGCTGAAGACCCTGCGCAACGTCTACAAGGCCAGCATGGTCGCGATGATGGCCGGCGCCGACGTCATCAAGACCTCCACCGGCAAGGAGGAGGTCAACGCCACGCTGCCGGTGAGCCTGGTGATGTGCCGGGCCATCCGCGACTACCGCGACGCCACGGGCTACGCCATCGGTTTCAAGCCCGCAGGGGGTATCCGCAGCGCCCGGGACGCGCTGCACTGGCTCACGCTGATGAACGAAGAACTGGGCCGCGACTGGCTCGAACCCGACCTGCTGCGCATCGGCGCCAGCGCGCTGCTGGGCGACATCGAACGCCAGCTCGAGCACCACGTCACGGGCCGCTACGGCGCGCTGCACCAGCACGCCATGGTCTGAAATACACGCACGGCAACGACCCCACCCACCATGACCTCTGTGAGCGACATCCTCCGCACCATGGACTACGGCCCGTCACCCGAATCCCCCGCCCCGGTGAACCAGTGGCTCAGCGCCCACGGGATGCGCTTCGGGCACTTCATCGATGGCCAGTTCGTCGCCCCCGCAGCGGGCGAATACTTTGGCGTGTTCAACCCCGCGACCGAAGAGCGCCTGGCCCTGGTGGCGCAGGGCGGTGCGCACGACGTGGACCAGGCCGTGGCCGCGGCGCGCCAGGCGCTGCCGGCTTGGGCGGCGCTCGGCGGCCACCAGCGGGCACGCCATCTCTACGCGATCGCGCGCCACCTGCAAAAACATGCGCGCTTTCTTGCCGTGCTGGAGAGCATGGACAACGGCAAGACCATCCGCGAGTCGCGCGACGTCGATCTGCCGCTGGCCGTGCGCCACTTCTACCACCACGCCGGTTGGGCCCAGTTGCTCGCCAGCGAATTCCCGGCGCATGAAGCCGTGGGGGTGTGCGGGCAAATCGTTCCCTGGAACTTTCCGCTGCTGATGCTCGCATGGAAGCTGGCCCCGGCGCTGGCCGCGGGCTGCACCGTGGTGCTTAAGCCCGCCGAGCTCACCCCCTTGACGGCCATCGCCTTTGCCCAGTTGTGCGTCGGGGTCGGTCTGCCTGCGGGCGTGGTGAACATCGTCACCGGCGACGGCGACACCGGCGCCCACCTGGTCCGGCACCCGGAGGTGCACAAGATCGCCTTCACCGGCTCCACCGAAGTGGGCCGCATGATCCGCAGAGCCAGCGCCGACAGCGACAAGAAGCTGTCGCTGGAGTTGGGTGGCAAGTCGCCCTTCATCGTCTTCGACGACGCCGACATCGACGCCGCCGTCGAAGGCGTGGTCGATTCGATCTGGTTCAACCAGGGCCAAGTGTGCTGCGCCGGCTCGCGCATTCTGGTGCAGGAAAGCATCGCCGAACGCTTTGGCGCGAAACTGCGCGCGCGCATGCAGAGGCTGCGCGTGGGCGACCCGCTGGACAAGTCGAGCGACATGGGTGCGATCGTCGATGGCGTGCAACTGCAGCGCATCGGCCAGATGGTCGCCGCCGGCCGCGCCGAGGGCCTTGCTTGCTGGCAGGGCGCGCTGGAGCCGCCGGCCTGCGGTCACTTTTTTCCGCCCACCTTCCTGGAAAACGTGCCCGCCGCGCATCCCCTGGCGCAGGAGGAAATCTTCGGCCCGATCGTCGTCTCCATGGGCTTTCGCACGCTCGACGAAGCCGTGGCGCTGGCGAATAACAGCCGCTACGGCCTGGCGGCATCGGTCTGGTCCGAGAACGTCAACGTCTGCCTGACCGTGGCCGCCGAACTGCTCGCCGGTGTGGTCTGGATCAACGGCGCGAACCTGTTCGACGCTGCCGCCGGCTTTGGCGGCTACCGCGAGAGTGGCTTTGGCCGCGAAGGCGGACGCGAAGGCATGCACGAATACCTGGTCCCCAAGTGGCTGCGCACGGCCAGCGCGCTGGAAGAACCGGAATCTGCGCGGCTGCATCCGAGCGCGCACCCCGAACCCACGGCAGCGCTTGCGGCGCAGCCCATAGACCGCAGCGCCAAGTTCTACATCGGCGGCCAGCACACCCGGGCGGATTCGGGGTACAGCTTTGCTGTGCGCTCCCATGGCGGCGCGTTGCTGGGCCACGCCGGCCTGGGCAGTCGCAAGGACGTACGCAACGCGGTCGAAGCCGCGCACAAGGCGTCTGGCTGGGCCAAGACCAGCGGCCACGCCAGGGCGCAGGTGCTGTACTGCTTTGCCGAAAACCTGGCGGCGCGTGCCGACTGCCTGGTGGCCCATCTGCGCGCCATGGACGCAATCAGCGAGGCCGCCGCGACCCGGCAATTCGAACAGGTGCTCGAGCGCGTGTTCCATTACGCGGCCATCGCCGACAAGAACGACGGCAGCGCGCACGCCACGCTCACGGCGCACGTCACCCTGGCCATGAACGAACCCTTTGGCGTGGTCGGCCTGCGCAGTCCGGCGCAGTCAGCGCTGCTCAGCGCGCTCTCGCTGACCCTGCCCCTGCTGGCCGTGGGCAACCGCGTGGTGCTGATTCCCCCAGCGCACACCGCGCTGATGTTTGCCGACCTGTCCCAGGTGCTGGACACCAGCGACGTGCCTGACGGCGCGCTGAACATCGTGTTCGGCGACAGCGACGACCTGGCCGAGGTGCTCGCGCTGCACGACGACGTCGCCGCGCTGTGGTACTTCGGGCCAGCCACCGGCGCAGCCCGGATGCGCGCAGCCTCCGCCGGCAACCTGAAATCCGTCTGGGCACAAAGCCGGCACACCGACTGGACTGCCCCCGAACAGGCCCAAGGCGGCGAATACTTGCGCCATGCCTGCCAGGTGAAAAACATCTGGATCCCTTATGGGGAGTAGGGCGTCGGTTCTGGAGTGCACCACCCGGCCGTCTCAACCATGGCCGCGGACCCGGGCCAGGATCCATTCGGTGAAAGCCGCGACGAGCGGGCTTTCGCTGGTCTCGTGGCGGCATACCAGGTAGTAGGCGTGCTTGGCCGGGACGCTGCGCTCGAACAAACGGACCAGGCGTCCCTCTGCGAGGTCGTCGCCGACGAGCAGGCTGTTGCCCAGCGCGACACCCTGCCCACGCACGGCGGCCTCCATGGCGATGTGCGCGTTGCCCATGGCGCACATCCGGAAGTCGGCGAGCGGCACGTCGGCGCCCAGGAGCCAGCGGGTCCATTCGGTGCTGCCGTCCTCGCACAGTAGCGGGTGGTGGCGCAGTTCGTCGATGCAGCGGATGCTCCGTGGGTCGTTGATCAGCGCGGGGCTGCAGACCGGAAAGAGCTCCACGTGCGTCAGCAGGCGAACCTGGCGGTCCGACCAGATGCCGGAGCCGTAGC
Source organism: Verminephrobacter aporrectodeae subsp. tuberculatae At4 (assembly GCF_000193225.1). GTDB lineage: Bacteria > Pseudomonadota > Gammaproteobacteria > Burkholderiales > Burkholderiaceae_C > Acidovorax > Acidovorax aporrectodeae. The sequence goes on from NZ_AFAL01000021.1 coordinate 3,723, forward strand.
GGATGCACAGGTCCACCGCGCACGAGTAGACGTCCTTGTCCTCGTTCGATGCGATCAGGCGGAACCGTACCTCCGGGTACGCCGAAAGGAATTCGCCGATATGGCGTGCCAGCACCCTGGAACTCAGCCCCTCCGGCGCCGACACCACGAGGTGGCCGACCATCGCCGGGTCGCCGAGTTTCGCGGCCGCGTGCGCAATCATCTGAAACGCCGAGCGCACCGAGGGCCATAGCGCCTCGCCGTGCTGCGTGAGTTTCAAACGGGTCTTGTTGCGACAAAAAAGTTGCACACAAAGTGCCGCTTCCAGCGTGCGCAGCTGATGGCTCACCGCGCTCGGGGTCACGTTCAGTTCGTCCGCTGCCTTGGCCACCGTCAGATGGCGCGCAATCGCATCAAAGGCACGCAGGGCATTCAAAGGGGGAAACGGCTTTTCGACGGGGCCGTTTTGCGGGGTCGGGCATGCGATTTTTCTCGTGATTTTCGGAAAAGGGACCGTACGCGGGCAAAATTCAGGCCACGCCCCCTGCTTGCACAGGGGTGCGGAAATGCTGATATTTTTTGCAACTTTTGGAAGCATGAATTTCAGTTTCCGTCGATGCATTTAGTTACTACGATCCCCGACCATGGAATTTCAGCAAGCCAGCCCCAGCCCCCGTCACCGTCTGTGGGGCGCACGTTTCAAGTCAGAACCCGCGGCCGCATTGAGGGCGTTGTCGCGCTCGGAACCCGGTGCCTTTCGATTGGTGCCCTATGACCTCGCGGGGTCGCGCGCGCATGCGCGTGAATTGCTGCGCGCAGGCATCCTGAACGGCGGCGAGTTGCACGAGCTCCTGACCGGCATGGACATGCTGGAGCAAGACTACCGGGCCGGCGCGGTGGAGCCCTCGGAGGCCGACGAGGACGTTCATACCTTCCTCGAACGCGTGCTCACCGAGCGGCTCGGCTCCGTCGGCGGCAAGCTGCGCGCGGGCCGCTCGCGCAACGACCAGGCGGCGAACGACCTGAAGCTCTATTTGCGCGACCAGGCCCGCAGCATCGCCGCCGCGGTGCATGCGCTGCAAGGCGCGCTGATGGCGCAGGCCGCGCAGCACATCGGCACGCTGGCGCCCGGGCTCACGCACTTGCAGCCGGCGCAGCCCATCGTGTTCGCGCACCACCTGATGGCGCATGCGCAGGCGATCGGCCGCAATATCGACCGGTTCATCGACTGGGATCGGCGCAGCGCGCGTTCGCCGCTGGGCGCTGCGGCCCTGGCGGGGTCGGCGATCTGCCGCAGCCCCGAACTGTCGGCCGCCGAACTCGGCTACGACGCGCCGTGCGAGAACTCGATCGACGCGGTCGCGGCCCGGGACCATGTGTGCGAGTTCCTCTTCGTCACCAGCATGCTTGCCGTCGAGCTGTCGCGGCTCTCGGAAGACGTGGTGCTGTGGGCGTCGCGGCAGTTCCAGTGGGTGGACCTGGACGACGGCCACTGCACCGGCAGTTCGATCATGCCGCAGAAGAAAAACCCCGACATCGCGGAGCTCAGCCGCGGCAAGGCGGGCCGCCTGATCGGCCGCCTGGTGGGCCTGCTGTCAGCGCTCAAGTCCCTGCCGCTGGCCTACAACCGCGACCTGGCCGAAGACAAGAGCGCGGCCTTCGACAGCGTGGACACACTGCAACTGGTGTTGCCGGCGATGACCGGAATGATCCGGACGATGCGCGTGAACGTCGAGCAGCTCCGGCGCCAGGCGCCGCTGGGCTTCACGCTCGCGACCGAGGTGGCGGACTGGCTGGCGCTCACGGGCGTTCCCTTCAGCCAGGCGCATGAGGTGACCGGCGCACTGGTGCGGGCCTGCGAGGCCCGGGGGATCGAATTGGGCGCCGTGTCCGAGGCCCTGCTGGCGCAGGTCGATGCGCGCCTGACGCCCGCCGTGTTGCAGCGCCTGACGCCGGAGGCTGCGGTCGCCGCGCGCACGGGGCGTGGCGGCACTGCGCCGCAGCGGGTGGCCGAGCAGATCGCGCGTGCCAAGGCCAATTTGGCGCAGCAGCACCAATGGATCCACGGCGCCTACGCCGGTCCGCGATGCTAGCCGCCGGCAGCGGCCGGACCGTGGAGGCAGGGACACCCACGGACATCTCCCATTTGCAGCATGTGCCGCGGCGCTACTGGGGCCGCTACGTCGCGAGCGCGCTGATTCTTGCGGTGCTGCTGCTCGTCGTGAACGCGTTCGCGCGCGGCCAGATCGAATGGCAGTACGTGGGCCGCTTTCTCACGGCCAAAGCCATCCTGGTCGGCCTGCGCAATACCGTCGTCATGAGCGTGCTGGCGATGGCGCTGGGCGTGGTGCTGGGCGTGGTCACGGCGGTGATGCGGGTGTCGAGCAACCCGGTGCTCAGCACGGTCGCGCGCGCCTACGTCTGGCTGTTTCGCGGAACGCCGGTGATCTTGCAATTGCTGCTGTGGTTCAACCTCGCGCTGGTGTTTCCGAGCATCGGCATCCCGGGCGTGTGGGAGCTGCGCACCGTGGACGTGATGAGCCCCTTTCTTGCCGCGCTGCTGGGCCTGGGAATCAACCAGGGGGCCTACACCTCGGAGGTGGTGCGCGCCGGGCTGTTGTCGGTTGACGTTGGCCAGTACGAGGCCGCCAAGTCGATCGGCATGCCGCGCATGCTGGCGCTGCGCCGCGTGATCCTGCCGCAGGCCATGCGCGTGATCGTTCCGCCCATCGGCAACGAGTTCGTCGGCATGATCAAGCTCACCTCGCTGGCCAGCGTGATCCAGTACGCCGAGATCCTGCACAACGCGCAGAACATCTACTACGCCAACGCACGCGTGATCGAGCTGCTGATCGTCGCCGGCATCTGGTACATCGTGGTGGTCACCGTGTTCGCGTTGCTGCAGTCGCGCGTCGAGTCCCATTTCGCGCGCGGCGCCGGCCGCCGCGCCGCACGGCAATGAGCGCGCACGACAAGGCCCCCATCGTGCGCGCCGTCGCCGTCGGCAAGCGCTTCGGCGCGTTCCAGGCGCTCCAGGGCATCACGGTCGATATCCCGGTCGGCGAGGTGCTGTGCGTGATCGGCCCTTCGGGCTCGGGCAAGAGCACGTTCCTGCGCTGCATCAACCAGCTCGAAACCGTGACCGAGGGCGCGCTGTGGGTGGGCGGCGAACTGGTCGGTTATCGGCGCGTGGGCAACCGGCTGCACGCGCTCTCGGATTCCGAAATCGCGCGCCAGCGCCTGAAGACCGGCATGGTGTTCCAGCACTTCAACCTGTTTCCGCACATGACGGTGCTGGAGAACCTGATCGAAGGCCCGCTGCGCGTGCAGCGCCGCGCGCGCGAGCAGGTCATTGCCGAGGCGCAGGCGCTGCTGGCGCGCGTCGGCCTGGCGCACAAGAGCGCTGCGTTTGCGATCGAGTTGTCCGGCGGGCAGCAGCAGCGCGTGGCGATTGCGCGCGCGCTGGCGATGCGGCCGCAGCTGATGCTGTTCGACGAGCCCACCTCGGCGCTCGATCCGGAACTCGTCGGCGAGGTGCTCTCGGTCATGCGCGACCTGGCCAGTTCGGGAATGACGATGCTCGTCGTCACCCACGAACTGGGCTTTGCACGCGAAGTGGCGAGCCGCGTGATGTTCATGGACCATGGCCAGATCGTCGAGATCGGAACGCCCGACCAGGTCCTGCTCGAACCCCGACACCCCCGCACGCGCGAATTCATCGCGGCTGTGCGCAAATGATCCCTTTTTTTGACCCCGGAGTACGCATATGACACGCACCCTGTTCATCGGCATCGTCACCCTGGCCATGGCGCTCGGCCTGCCCACGGCCCAGGCACAAACCACGCGCGCCAAGGGCGCGCCCATCCGGGCGGCCGTGGTGTCGAACTATCCACCGCTGGAATACAAGGACCCGGCCAGCGGCAAGTTGGTCGGCTTCGACATCGACCTGGGCGAAGCGCTTGCGGCGCGCCTGGGCACGACGATCCGCTGGGAGGAAACCAGCTTCGACCAAATGACGAGCTCGCTGGCCACCGGGCGCGTGGACATCATCCTCTCCGGAATGACGGATCTTGCGACGCGCCGCGAAGTGCTGCGCTTCATCGACTACCTGAAGAGTGGCCCGCAGTTCTACGTGCTCAGCAGCCGTGCCGCCGAGTTCGCCAGCCCCCAGGCGCTGTGCGGCAGGAAGATCGGGACCAGCCGCCGCACGTCGTTTCCGGCCGAGGTCGCCGCGTGGAGCGCCGAGCACTGCGAGAAAGCCGGCAAGTCCGCCATCACCGTCATCGGCACCGACGGATCGGCGGACGCGCGCGCGCAGCTGCGCCAGGGCCGCATCGACGCCGCGGTGCAGGGCGGCGAAACGCTGCACTACATCTTCGGACTGGAGCCGAACACCTACACCTTGGTGGGCAAGCCCTTTGCCACCCAGTACGTCGGGCTGGCGACCGGCCGCAAGGATGAAGCGTTCAGCAACGAACTCGCAGCGGCCATGCGCCAGCTGATCGCCGACGGCTCGTACGCGAAGATCGCCGCCAAATGGGGACTCACCGATTACGCGGTGACCAAGCTGATCATCGACAGCGCGGACTGATCGCGGACGGGGTCCGGCCCCGCGCGGAGTGCGCGCAGCGACTTACTCCTTGATGTGCGCGCTGTGCACGATCTTGCGGTTGCGTTCGTACTCGATCTGCACGAAGCGGCCAAAGGCCGCCGGCGTGCCGCTGCCCGGTAGGGCACCCTGCTCGATCAGCTTGGCGCGCACGGCGTCCTCCTGCAGGACGGCGTTGAGCTCCCGGTTCAGGCGATCCACCACGGCCGGCGGCGTCTGCGCGGGCGCGAAGATGCCGGTCCAGCTGAGCATTTCGTAGCCCCCGAGGCCGGGCATCTCGGCGAAGGTGGGCACCTGCGGAAGCGCTTGCAGGCGCTGGCTGCCGGTCAGTCCGAGCGCCAGCAGGCGCTTGCCGTTCACGTGCGGGATGGCGCTGGTGCTGACGAGCATCGCGAGATCGATCTGTTCGCCCATCAGGTCGGTGACGATCTGCGCACCGCCGCGGTAGGGCACGTGCGTGACGAAGACGCCGCTGCGTTGCTTGAGCAATTCCATCGCCAGTTGCAGCACGGTGCCCACGCCCGAAGTGGCGTAGTTGTACTGGCCCGGTCTGGCCTTGGCCTGTTGTACGAAGTCCGCGTAGCTGCGCACACCGAGGCCCGGGCGCGCGACCAGCACCATGGGCGCGGTGTTCAGCAGCCCGACGGGCGCCAGGTCCTTCAGCGGATCAAAGCGAAAGGCCGCGGGGTTGACCAGCCGGCCGATGGTGATCGCGCTGTCGGGGCCGACCACCAGCGTGTAGCCATCGGGCGCAGCGTTCACCGCCTTGGCCACGCCGATGGCACCGCCGGCGCCGCTCAGGTTCTCGATCACGACCGACTGCCCGAGTCGCTCGCCAAGCCGTGTGGCGATCAGCCGCGCGTTCACGTCCACGCTGCCGCCTGCGGTGTAGGGAACGATGAGCGCAATGGGCTTGGCGCCGGGCCAGTCCGATTGCGCCGGGGCGGCGGCGGGCAGGGCCGCGGCCCCGGCTGCGGCCAGGAGAAGCCGGCGGCGGGTGGGGGGAATGGTATGGGTCATGGTATGGGTCATGCGGGGATTATCTGCGGGGGGTCGGCCGCCAATCCTGCGCGCAGCAGGTCGAAGCTCTGGTCCCATTCGGCACGCCACTGGCGGCGCTGCGTGTCGTCGATCCAGGCCCCTTGCAGGCCGTTGTGCATGAAGCCGCGCAGATCGTCGATGCTGAAACCGAAGTCGCGCACCATCATCAGCCAGGCCTGCGTGGGCGTGACCTGGTGCAGTGTCGGGTCGTCGGTGTTCGGGTGGATGCGCAGGCCCAGCCCCGGCATGCGGCGGATCGGGTGGTCGCGCGCCCAGCGCTCGGGAGGCAGCGTGCGCAGGTAGTAGGAATTCGTCGGCACCACGGTAAAGACCACGCCGCGCTCGGCGCATGCGCGCGCGAAATCGGGCTGGTCCACCACGGTATAGCCATGGTCGATGCGGTCCACGCGCAGCAGATCCAGCGCGCTGCGCACGTGGGTCCAGGGCATGCCGAACTCGCCCGCATGCGCGGTGGTCCGGAGCCCCGCCTTGCGCGCGTCGGCGTAAGCCTGCGCGAAGAGCTCGGGCGGGCGATCCACCTCGCGGTAGTCGATGCCTATGCCCACCACCTCGTCGCAGCGCCGGGCCGTGACCCACTGGACCATTTGCACCGCCGCGTCGGGGCTGGCCTCGCGGTCGATGGCGGCGATCAGGCGCCCGGCGATGCCGAAATCCCGCTGCGCGTCATGGATGGCGCGCACGATCGCGTCCTGCGCCAGCGCGTAGGCCATGCCGCTGCCGCGCAGCGTCCCGGTCGGGTTCCAGAAGAACTCGGCGTGGCGCACCTGGTGGGCCGCTGCGTCTTGCAGGTACTCGAAGGTGATCTGGTGCAGATCGTCGGCGCAGCGCAGCAGCCGGGTTTCGAGCGCACGCAGCGCGCGCAGCACGCCGACCGGCTTCTCGCCGCGCGTGTAAAAACCGTCGATCGCAGCGTCGGTCAGCGGCGCGCCGGCGCGCCGGTTGAGCCCGCGGAAAGTGTCGTGGCGCACGCTGCCGAGCAGGTGGCAATGCAGCTCGACCTTGGGCAGCGCGCGCAGCATGGCCTCGAGCGATGCAGGGGTGGGATGGTTGATGGGGGCCGTCATGGTTTTCGGGGGTGTCCTTTCCATGGGCAGGATACCCGGCTCCCGGAGCCCTGGCCGCTGGATCCGGCCCTCTGCGCCAGACAAGCCGATATCATCGCCGGCACCCCTTTCTTGAAAAATGACGACCCATGAAATACCCCCCGGCCCACCCCGACGGCACGGGCATGCACCATGACCAGCGGGACGGCCAGCCGGCCATCCATCCCGGCGACGACACCCGGGTGCGGAACCTCAACGAAGCCATCCGCGCCGCGGCGCGCGAGCGCTGATCCGTTGCCGGGGAAGGCGCTGCGTCCCATGCCTGCGAGCCCATCCGCGCAGGCCATCAGCCTCACGCTCCAGAGCGTCGAAGCCATCCACGCGGGCCTGCGCGACCTGGGTGTGGGCTGGCTCAGTCCAGCGGAGCAAGGGCGCTTGTCGGCCATGACGGCAACGCGCCGCCGCGCCCAGTTCATCGCCGGCCACTGGCTGGCGCGCCACTGCCTGGCGGCCCGGGCGGGGGGGCATTGGCAGGATTACGCCCTGTCCGCACCGGACGACGCCGCGCCACAAATCCTCGCCATGCCCGAACGCATGGCCTGCGGGGACTGGTATTTTTCCCTGAGCCATAGCGGGGACTGGCTGGCCTGTGCGGTCGCGCGGCACCCCGTGGGCGTGGACGTGGAATGCAGCCACCGCAGGCGCAATTTTCAAGCCCTGAATGAATGGATCCATGAACCCTCGGCCCGGCCCGCGGAGACCACGCCGCAGGAGCAGCAGGCCCGGTTCTACGCGCAGTGGACGCTGAAGGAAGCCTGGATCAAGCAGGTCCCGCCGTCCATGCCCCGCCCCCGGATGAAGTCGGTCCGCTTCGCCCCATGCGACGCGGCCCACAGCGTGGCCGTGGTGGGCCAGAACCCGGCGCTGACCCTGGCGGTCTACCCGGCCACGCCGGCCCGCTTGCAGTGGGAGGAGGGGAGTCTGCCGCCGCTCGAATGGACCTGCTGGAACCACGCTGCGGGCCCGCTTCCATAAAGGGCCGTGCGCGCGCCGAGTGGCTCAGGCGTCCGTCGCCTGCCATGCGCGGATGGGCGGCTGCGGGCGCTTGCGGGCCTGCGCAAGATCGTAATTCGCCTGCATGGCGAGCCACGCGCGGGCGGTGCTGACGCCCGCCATTTCGAGGCGCAAGGCCAGGGTGGGGCTGATCGCGGCGTGGGCGTTGAGCACGCGCGACAGGGTGGCGCGGGACATGCTCAGCCGGTCGGCGGCTTCCTGGACGGACAAGCCCAACTCGGCGATCACGTCCTCGCGCAGCAGTTCGCCGGGGTGCGGGGGGGTTATGCATCATGGCTCGTGCGGGATGTCTGGCGGGCCGTTCAGGCTTGCGGGCCCCGCCGTCCCAAGCCTTCCGCGATGAAGGCCAGCACCAAGGTGTTGAGAGAAACGCCCTCGGACTTTGCGCGGGTCGCGAGCTGCGCGTGCGTTGTCTTGGGCACGCGGGCAACGAATTTTCCAGAGGCGACACCGCCGCTGCGGGGCAGGGGCACCGGACGCTCGAAGGACTCGAGCGCCGCGATCGTCCCCGTGAGCGCGTCGCGCCCGTTGGCAATGGCCTCTTCCACGGTCTCGCCATCGGAAATGCATTCGGAAAAATCCGGGTAAGAAATCAGGAACCCGCCCCCTTCGTCGGGCGTCAGCGGGCGAATCTCAAAGGGATATTCGTCGAGGTTGCGCATATCAATCTCCTTTCACGAAGGCCAAAAACTTTTTCACGTAGATCGGCTTGACCGGGCGCTGCGCCGGGACCGAGAGCGTTCTGCCATCCGTGCGTACGAAGCAGCAGTGGCTCGTACCCTCCTGGCGCCAGGCAATGCCGTGCTGCCGCGCGACGGTTTGGAACTGCCCGATGCGCCAATCGAGCGGGTTGCGACGCATGGATTCGAGCAGCTTGGTGGCCGTGTTCATGGGTCACATAGTATCGCCTGCAACATCATCCGTGAGCAAGCCCCTGGCTTTTGTTTTTGCGTTTTCGCCCTGCTACTGCGGTCAAAAAAGCCGAGGCGATTTTCAACAAGGGCCAGGCCGCCATGATCCGCCGCGAAGATCGCCAAGCATCAATCGATG
>NZ_AFAL01000020.1 GCF_000193225.1 Verminephrobacter aporrectodeae subsp. tuberculatae At4
GAGTACGCGTATGTGAAGAAAAACAAAATGAACTTCCTGCAATTGCAGAACGCCGAAGGCAAGTTCGTGAGCCCCGACGACAAGACCTTCGCTGCGGCCGCGGCCAGCGCCGACTGGTTCAGCGTTCCCGGAATGGGGATCTCGATGGTGAACGCCAAGGGCGCGGACAGCTGGCCGGTGAGCACGGCGTCGTTCATCCTCATGTACAAGGACCCGGAAGACAAGGCGCAGTCGGCGCAAGTGCTCAAGTTCTTTGACTGGGCCTTCAAGAGCGGCAAGGACATGGCGGCGGAGCTGGACTACGTCCCCCTGCCCGACAGCCTGGCCACCGAGATTCGCTCCAAGGTCTGGACACAGATCAAAAAGTAAGCCTGCGTTTCCGTTTCGTTTGGGCGCCCGGGCCGGCCCCATAGAATACCCGCCCACCAGTCCCGCTCGGCCGGTGGATGCCGGTGTTCGTGAGGGGCCTGCACGGGTCAGAGGGGAGTCAACAACATGAGCGCGACCATGATTTCGCAACCCGTGCCCGTCAAGACGACGGGTGCCCCCACCACGACCATGGTGTCGATTGCCAGGCGGCAGCGCCTGCAGGACATGGTCTTCCACCGGCTGACCCAGAGCCTCTCGCTGCTGGTGCTGGTGGCGTTGCTGGGAATCATCGTCTCGCTCTTCATCTACGCTTGGCCGACCTTCCACAAGTTCGGCATCCAGTTCATCTGGCGCGCGGAGTGGGACATCATCAATGAGGAATTCGGCGCCGCGATCGCCATCGTCGGCACCTTGGCGAGCGCGGGAATCGCGTTGCTGATTGCGGTGCCGCTGGCCTTCGGCATCGCCCTTTTCCTGACCGAGACCTGCCCGGTGTGGCTGCGCCGCCCGCTGGGAACGGCCGTGGAACTGCTCGCTGCGGTGCCGTCCATCATCTACGGCATGTTCGGGCTGTTCGTGTTCGCGCCGCTGTTTGCCGACTACTTTCAGATGCCCGTGCAAAAGCTGTTCGGCTCCATGCCGCTGCTGAGCGCCTTCTTCGGCGGCAGCACCAACGGCTTCGGCATCCTGGCCGCGGGCATCGTGCTCGCTTTCATGGTGCTGCCCTTCATCGCCGCTGTGATGCGCGACGTATTCGAGATCGTTCCCCCGATTCTGCGCGAGTCCGCCTACGGCCTGGGTTGCACGACCTGGGAGGTGGTGCGCCGCGTGGTGCTGCCCTACACCCAGAAGGGGGTCGTCGGCGGGATCATGCTGGGCCTGGGCCGGGCGCTCGGGGAAACCATGGCGGTGACCTTTGTGATCGGCAACGCGAACCGCATGCCGACCTCGCTGTTCTCCCCGGGAACGTCCATCGCATCCACCTTGGCCAACGAGTTCGGCGAGGCCGCGGACACCCATCTGTCCACGCTGTTCGCGCTGGGCTTCCTGCTTTTCGTGATCACCTTCGTCGTGCTTTCGGCCGCCAAGCTCATGATGCGGCGCACCGAAAAGGTCAAGGGCCTTTAGAACGCGCGCACGCACCCCGAGCAGAAAACCCCTTCGAGAGACCCGTCCCATGGACTTCAACCAACGCCTGTCAAAAAGCGCCAGCGCTCCAACACCATCGGGCTGACCCTGTCCCTGGGGGCCATGGTGCTGGGCCTGTTCGTGTTGCTCTGGATCCTCGGCGTCCTGCTGTTCAACGGGTTTGCCGCGCTCGACTGGAACATGTTCACGCATTCCACCCCGGCGCCGGGGTCCGAGGGCGGCGGCCTGGCGAACGCCATCGTCGGCAGCCTGATGATGGTGGGCTGCACCGTGCTGGTATCGACCCCGGTGGGCGTGCTCGCCGGCGTGTACCTCGCGGAATACGGCGACCAGAGCAAGACGGCGGAGCTCACGCGCTTCGTGACCGACATCATGCTCTCCGCCCCCTCGATCGTTCTCGGGCTCTTCGTCTACGCGATTGCCGTGGCCACGGTGGGCAACTTCTCGGGGTGGGCGGGCAGCTTGGTCCTGTCGCTGATCGCCGTGCCGGTGGTCGTGCGTACCACGGAGAACATGCTGCGCCTGGTCCCCGGCAGCCTGCGCGAGGCCGCGTTCGCGCTCGGTGCGCCGCATTGGAAGGTATCGCTCATGGTCACCCTGCGCGCGGCGCGCAGCGGGGTGATGACGGGCCTGCTGCTCGCCGTGGCGCGCATCAGCGGCGAGACCGCGCCGCTGCTGTTCACCGCGCTGAACAACCAGTTCTTCAGCACGAACATGAGCGCGCCCCTGGCGAATCTGCCGGTGGTGATTTTCCAGTTTGCCCTCAGCCCGTATGAAAACTGGGTGCGCCTGGCCTGGGGCGGCGCGCTGCTCATCACGTTCTCGGTGCTGATTTTGAACGTCGTGGCACGGGTTTTCCTGCGCGAGAAGCATCGCGTCTGAGCCCCGCCGCCCCAGTGCGCACCCGCCGACCGCCCCATTTCCAGGATCGACCATGAACCCCACCCCGGCCGCCCCCCCCGGCAAGAATGCGCTGGAGTTGCGCAATCTGAGTTTCTTCTACGGCAAATTCCAGGGGCTGCGCAACGTCAGCCTGGACATTGCCGAGTACAAGGTCACGGCCTTCATCGGTCCTTCGGGTTGCGGCAAGTCCACCCTGCTGCGCACGTTCAACCGCATGTACAGCCTGTACCCCGGGCAGCGCGCCGAGGGCTCGATCTGCTTCTACGGGCAGGACATCCTCGACCCCCGGCAGGACATCAACCTGCTGCGCGCGCGCATCGGCATGGTGTTCCAGAAGCCCACGCCGTTTCCCATGTCCATCTACGACAACGTCGCCTTTGGCGTGAAACTCTACGAGACGCTGGGCAAGAACGAGATGGACGAGCGCGTCGAGTGGGCGCTGTCCAAGGCCGCGCTGTGGTCCGAGGTCAAGGACAAGCTCAGCCAGAGCGGCCTGTCGCTGTCCGGCGGCCAGCAGCAGCGCCTGTGCATCGCGCGCTGCGTGGCCGTCCGGCCCGCGGTGCTGCTGCTCGACGAGCCCACGTCCGCGCTCGACCCGCTGTCCACGGCGAAGATCGAGGAGTTGATCGACGAGCTCAAGCACGACTACACGATCGCCATCGTCACGCACAACATGCAGCAGGCCGCGCGCTGCAGCGACTACACCGCCTACATGTACCTGGGTGAGATGATCGAGTTCGGCGCCACCGAGCAGATCTTCTTCAAACCCGAGCGCAAGGAAACCGAAGACTACATCACCGGCCGTTTCGGCTAAGGAACAAGGAAAGCACAGATGGCCGACAAACACCTTTCTTCGCAGTTCGACAGCGAACTCAACAGCGTCTCCGCGCGCGTCATGGAAATGGGCGGACTCGTCGAGTCGCAGATCCGCCAGGCGGTGTACGCCCTGTCGCAGTTCAGCCAGGAGGCCGTGGAAACCGTTGCCGCAATGGAAATCCGGGTGAACGCGATGGAGGTCGAGATCGACCAGGAACTGTCCTCGATCATCGCCCGCAGGCAGCCTACGGCGCGGGACCTGCGCCTGCTGCTCGCCATCTCCAAGGCCACGGCGAACCTGGAGCGCATGGGCGACG
>NZ_AFAL01000019.1 GCF_000193225.1 Verminephrobacter aporrectodeae subsp. tuberculatae At4
CATTCCGGAACTCCCGGGTGCCACCTGGCTCCTGAGCCTAGCCCAGGCCCTCAACCTAACCTGCGCCGTCATCTCCGTGACTGTCGCTGCCATTGTCGGGGCTCGCCTCGCCGCAAGTCCCGCACTCGCCACGGTGCCTTACGGAGCGCAGTTCGCCAGCGTAATGGTGTGTACCTTCCCCGCCTCAATGCTAATGCGACGTCTTGGCCGCCGCGTGGTCTTCACGTTCGGGGCGCTCGTCCTCATATGCGCCGGACTGCTCGGGTTTGTCGCCGTCGCGCGTGGCAGTTTCGTGCTGCTGACCGCGGCACATGTCGCCCTCGGGATGTACGTCGCGTGCGCTAACTTCTACCGCTTCGCGGCGGTTGACGATGTCGAGCCCACGGCCAAGGCGCGCGCGATCTCAGTTGTCGTCGCGGGCGGTGTGTTGGCGGCCGTGGCAGGGCCGGCCATCGCGGACTGGCTGAAAGTCGTCCCTGGCTACGCGGACTTCTCGCTCTGCTACGCGGCGTTCTCCGTGCTTGGCGTAGCCACCTTGCTGCTGATGGCGGCCTGGAGGCCACGGACGGCGAGTGCCCCCGCCGCCGCTCCGATCAAATTCCTGACTCCCATGACGTCTACGGCGGGGGCGCCGCTCGACAGCAACCTGGCCGTCGGCATCGCGATCTTCTGCTCGGCCGGCGGCTACTTCCTGATGAACCTGCTCATGGTCCAGGCGTCGCTCGTGATGAAGGACATTTGCTCCTTCTCGGCCACCTCAGACGCGATTGAGATCCATGTACTCGCGATGTTCGTGCCCTCATTCGTCACGGGTTTAATCATCGCGCGCGTGGGCTTGAAGCGGACGCTGATGGCGGGCTTCTTTTTGCTCGGTGCGGCGATGACCTTCGGCTCACTGGTCCCTTCATATGCAGTCGTAGTCGCATCTCTTACCCTGCTAGGGCTGGGTTGGAACCTGACTTATGTCGGCGGTGGTGCGCTGCTGGCACAGAACGTCCCGGATCGAAGCCGCCACCGCTGGCAGGGTGTCAACGACACTGTCATTGCGGCCTGCGCCACGCTGGGGGCGCTTCTGCCAGCCCCGATGATGGCCGTGTTCGGGTGGAACCGATCGAACGTGTTGCTTTCCTCGATCTGCGTTGCGGGCCTGCTGCTGTGCTGGCGCGGGCTGCCTCGGGCAACCCCCGGCCTACTCTTACGTACGGCAGGCACCGCGTCGAAACCATGAGCGGGCATTTCCTTGCGGCAGCGGTCCGCCCCGGCTCGACAAGCGCCCTTCGCCAGGTCGAACCGCGATTGCTTGTCAAATTTGAACTGGATAACGCTGGCGCCAGCCACAAGGTGCGTGCGGCGCGCCACATCGTGCGCTGCGCGGTCGAGACGGGGGAAATCATCCCCGGTCGGACTACCGTAATCGAGAAGACCGGCGGCAATTTCGGTCTGGGACTGCTACTGGCGTGCGCCGACATCAACGTCCCGGTTGAATTGGCCGTCGGCCTGTCGTTTAGCCCGATCAAGAGGCGATTTCTCGAGTTAAGCGGAGCTAGGCTGATCGGGGTCGACCAACTGCAGGCGGGCGCCACGCCTCGGGAGGTGGTCGAGTGGCACCTTGCCAATGCCACCGCGCTCGGCAAATCCTACTTCTACACGGATCAGTTCAACAATCCCGGCAGCGTCGTGGCGCACGAGTACGAGACCGGCCCAGAGATTGTCGACCAATTGAAGGCGTTCGACGGCCTGCGTTCGCTGACCTTCGTCAGTTGCGCTGGCACGGGCGCGCACCTGACGGGCATCACGCGCGCACTGCGGCGCGCGGGGCTCGCGGTGGACGTGACTCTCGTCGAGCCCGCGGGATGCGACAGCCGTAACAGCGTCTTCGTTAGTCATCGCTTCGAAGGCATGGCCGTTGGGGTAAATCCGCCTCTACTTGATTGGGGCTTGGTGACACACACGGTGCAGGTTGACTACGCGGCGATGTTCGAAGCGCAACAACGCTTCGCCACCGCGCATGGCTACCTGGTTGGCAATACCTCGGCGGCGTGTCTTGCGGTCGCGCTTGAACTCGCGGACCGAGCGAAGGGGTCACACAAGGTACTGACGATCGCGTACGACCACGGGCTCTGGTACGCATGAGCCAGCGGGCAATACAGGCCCGGAGCGCCTCAGTGTCGGCCCGCCACGACCTACAGCGCTGTGCGCGCAGCCTCGTCGGACGCGTAGATGCTGCCCCCAGTGGCCACCTAAATCGGAAAAGACTGAGAGCCTGTGAAGATATGTTAACGTGAAAGATATCGTCTCCGAAGCGAGCGGGCTCCTGACCTGACGCCGGCCGGGACGCAAGATACGGCGATGACGCAAGCAATCAGACTGCTGGGTATTTCGGCGAGCGTGACCGCCCATTTCGGCAAATAGGTAAGCGCCGAAATGTCGTGCGTGCGACATCGTGCTTGCGCTTTGCGTCGATTCCTCATGCGGCTCCACTATCATCCCGTAACACAACGTTATGTGACTTTTATCCAGGGGGATTCGATCGTGGGTTTTTTCTCGGCCGTCAAAAGCTGCCTGAGGCAGTACGTGGGCTTCTCGGGGCGCGCAACACGCGATGAGTTCTGGTGGTTTTTCCTGTTCCAGTGGCTGCTTCAGATGGGGTTCCTGATACTCGGCGTCACACTGGACAAAGTGTTTTTCACCATCGGTTGGGGGCTTATGATCCTGCTGCTCCTGCCGGCATGGGCCGTGGGTGCGCGCCGTCTGCACGATATCGGCCGCTCGGGCTGGCTGCAAGCAGTCCCTTTCGTGTACCCGGTGCTGCTGTACCGGTGGGCGCAGCCAAGCAAGGAGTCCGGTGAGGAATGAAAAAAAGCCCGCAGGCCGTGAGGTCTGCGGGCCTTGCTGCGCAACAGGATGCGCGGTCAGGTTTACATGCCCATGCCGCCCATATCAGGCATGCCGCCGCCCATGCCGCCGCCGCCCGGGGCATCGTCCTTCGGGGCCTCGGCCACCATGGCCTCGGTCGTGAGCAGCAGCGAAGCCACGGAAGCGGCGTTCTGCAGTGCAGTGCGGGTGACCTTCGTGGGGTCCAGAATGCCCAGTTCGAGCATGTCGCCGTAGGTGTCGTTGGCGGCATTGAAGCCGTAGTTGCCCTTGCCGGCGAGCACCGCGTTGACCACCACCGAGGCTTCGCCGCCGGCGTTGTTCACGATTTCGCGCAGCGGTGCTTCGATGGCCTTGAGCACCAGCTTGATGCCCGCGTCCTGGTCGGCGTTGTCCCCCTTGATGGAACTGCCTACGGCCTGCCGGGCGCGCAGCAGGGCCACGCCGCCGCCGGCGATGATGCCCTCTTCCACCGCCGCACGGGTGGCGTGCAGTGCGTCTTCCACGCGGGCCTTCTTTTCCTTCATTTCGACTTCGGTGGCAGCGCCCACCTTGATCACGGCCACACCGCCGGCGAGCTTGGCTACACGCTCTTGCAGCTTTTCGCGGTCGTAGTCGGAGGTGGCTTCCTCGATCTGCACGCGCACCTGCTTGACGCGTGCCTGGATGTCGGCAGCGGCGCCGGCGCCGTCGATGATGATGGTGTTTTCCTTGCCCACTTCGATGCGCTTGGCCTGTCCCAGGTCGGCCAGCGTCACCTTCTCGAGCGTCAGGCCCACTTCTTCGGCGATGACCTTGCCGCCCGTCAGGATGGCAATGTCTTCGAGCATGGCCTTGCGGCGGTCGCCAAAGCCCGGAGCCTTCACGGCAACGACCTTGAGGATGCCGCGGATGGTGTTCACCACCAGCGTTGCCAGGGCTTCACCCTCGACTTCTTCGGCGATGATCAGCAGGGGACGGCTGGCCTTGGCGACCTGCTCGAGCGTGGGCAGCAGGTCACGGATGTTGCTGATCTTCTTGTCGAACAGCAGCACGAAGGGGTTGTCCAGAATCGCGGCCTGCTTGTCCGGGTTGTTGATGAAGTAGGGCGACAGGTAGCCGCGGTCGAACTGCATGCCTTCGACGACGTCGAGCTCGGACTCGAGCGACTTGCCGTCTTCCACGGTGATCACGCCTTCCTTGCCGACCTTGTCCATGGCGTCTGCAATCAGCTTGCCGATGGTCTCGTCGGCGTTTGCCGAGATCGCGCCGACCTGGGCGATTTCCTTGGAGGTCGTGGTCGGCTTGGACGCCTTCTTGAGCTCTGCCACCAGGGCGATCACGGTCTTGTCGATGCCGCGCTTGAGGTCCATGGGGTTGATCCCTGCGGCCACGTACTTGAAGCCTTCGCGCACGATGGCCTGCGCCAGCACGGTGGCGGTGGTGGTGCCGTCACCGGCGTTGTCGCTGGTCTTGGAAGCCACTTCCTTGACGAGCTGCGCGCCCATGTTCTGCAACTTGTCCTTGAGTTCGATCTCCTTGGCCACGGACACGCCGTCCTTGGTCACGGTGGGGGCGCCGAACGAGCGCTCGATGACCACGTTGCGGCCCTTGGGGCCCAACGTCACCTTGACCGCGTTGGCCAGGATGTTCACGCCTTCAATCATGCGCGAGCGGGCTTCGCCGCCGAAAACCACGTCTTTTGCTGCCATTTGATATCTCCGGATAGGGTAAAAATTCTGCTCTGGAACGCTGTGAAATTACTTCTCGACCACGGCAAACAGGTCGTCCTCCTTCATGACCAGCAGCTCGTCGCCGTCCACCTTGACGGTCTGGCCCGAGTACTTGCCGAACAGAACGCGGTCGCCGACCTTCACGTTCAGGACGATCAGCTCGCCCTTGTCGTTCTTCTTGCCGGGGCCGACGGCCAGCACCTCACCTTGATCAGGCTTTTCCGCGGCGTTGTCAGGGATCACGATGCCCGAGGCCGTCGTGGTTTCGCTTTCGACACGCTTGACGATCACACGATCGTGCAGAGGGCGAAGTTTCATTGCATTGCTCCTGTTTTTCAGTAAAAAAGCGGAATGGATTTCGGCGCCCGGACCTCCGGGCGCCACCGAACTTCCGACAGACAAGCGGTTTCTGGCACTCGTTCGCGGAGACTGCTAATGATACGGGCATTTGTCGCCGTTTCAAGACGTCCCTGGCGCGCGCAAGACAATAACTGTGTTGCTGCTCCGCAAAGGTTCCGGGAAAGCGGCGTGCCGCGCGGGGCCGTGCGCTTGTGCGGTTGCGCCGAGCACGCTGCGTTCGCTGGCCGCGCGCCCGCGCGGCGTCCGGGGTCTCGTGTCCTGTGCGCGGCGGCGCGGCGCGCCAAGCCGTCGCACAATATGTGCGCATGTCCTCCCCTTCCCCCGAAAGCGCGCCCCGCGCTGCGCCCGCTGAACCCGCCGCTGCTGCGGCGCCCGAGTCTGCCGGGCCTGAGTCACTTTCCGATCCTGCGGCCGGGCAGGGCGTCGCAGCGTTTCCTGGCGTGCCGCTGTCCGCGCTCGCGCCGCTGTTCGTGCCGGTGTTCCGCATGCTCTGGATCGCCTGGCTGGTGGCGAATATCTGCATGTGGATGAACGACGTCGCGGCCGCCTGGCTCATGACCACGCTCACCGCCTCGCCGCTCCTCGTGGCGCTGGTGCAGTCCGCGTCCACGCTGCCGGTGTTCTTGCTCGGTCTGCCCAGCGGCGCGCTGGCCGACATCCTGGACCGGCGGCGCTACTTCATCGCCACGCAATTCTGGGTGGCGATCGTGGCGCTGGTGCTGTGCGTGGCCGTCATCGCCGGCGGCATGACGGCGCCCCTGCTGCTGGCGCTGACCTTTGCCAATGGCATCGGTCTGGCCATGCGCTGGCCGGTGTTCGCGGCCGTGGTTCCGGAGCTGGTGGAGCGCGCGCAGCTGCCCGCTGCGCTGGCGCTCAACGGGGTGGCCATGAACGCCTCGCGCATCATCGGCCCGCTGCTCGCGGGCGCCATCATCGCGAGCGCGGGCAGCGCCTGGGTGTTCGTGCTCAACGCCGTGCTGTCGGTGCTCTCGGGCCTGGTCATCATGCGCTGGAAGCGCGCGCATACGCCCAGCCCGCTGGGGCGCGAGCGCCTGCCCAGCGCCATGCGCGTGGGCTTGCAGTTCGTGCGCCAGTCGCCGCGCATGCGCGCCGTGCTGTGGCGCATCGCGATTTATTTCCTGCACGCCACGGCGCTGCTGGCGCTGCTGCCCCTGCTGGCGCGGGGGCTGGAGGGTGGCGACGCGGGAACCTTCACCCTGCTGCTCGCCGCCATGGGCCTGGGTGCCATCGTGGCGGCGCTGTTCTTGCCGCGCCTGCGCCAGAGCATGGCGCGCGACGTGCTCGTGCTGCGCGGCACCCTGTTGCAGGCGCTCGCCAGCGCGGTGATGGCCGTGGCGCCGAACGTCTACGTGGCCGTTCCCGCGATGTTCATCGGAGGCATGGCCTGGATCACCACCGCCAACGCCCTGAGCGTATCCGCGCAGCTGGCCCTGCCCAACTGGGTGCGCGCGCGCGGCATGTCGATCTACCAGATGGCGGTCATGGGAGCGACCGCGCTGGGCGCCGCCCTGTGGGGCCAGGTGGCGGCGCTCGGCGGCGTGCACGTCAGCCTGGCGCTCGCGGCGCTCTCGGGGGGGCTGGCCATGGCGCTGGTGCAGCGCCTGGT
This sequence comes from Verminephrobacter aporrectodeae subsp. tuberculatae At4, assembly GCF_000193225.1. Taxonomy (GTDB): domain Bacteria; phylum Pseudomonadota; class Gammaproteobacteria; order Burkholderiales; family Burkholderiaceae_C; genus Acidovorax; species Acidovorax aporrectodeae. Next base: position 6,574 of record NZ_AFAL01000019.1, read on the forward strand.
GCTCGACCGCAGCATGGAGGAGGACCTGAGTCCTTCGCGCGCCTTCAAGGCGCCGGTGGCCGAGATCGCGCCCGAGGCCGGCCGCGTGGTGGTGAGCATCGAGTACTTCATCGACCCGGCGCGCAGCGCGGAATTTCGCGCGCTGATGCAGGAGAGCCGCCGCAGCCGTCTGCGCCAGGGCGCGCTGTCGTGGCAGTTGCAGCACGACATCGCCGACCCCGCGCGCTTCGTCGAGCAGATCGAGGATGAATCCTGGACCGAGCATCTGCGCCGCTTCGACCGCGTCACCGCGCACGACGTGGCGCTGCGCGAGCGCAAGCTGGCGTTTCATACGCGCGAGACGGCGCCCGTGGTCGCGCGCCTGCTGGTGCAGCGCTGACGGTTCAGGGGAGCGGGGTCTGCCGCGGCCAGAGCGCCCACAGCCGCAGGCTTTGCTTCAGGCGTCCCGCGACTTCGCCCGCCTCGGGGCCCGAGCCGGTGAAGAAGTCCGCGCGCACGGCGCCGAGGATGGCGCTGCCCGTGTCCTGCGCGAGCACCATGCGCTGGAGCGGCGCCTGGGGCCCCGGGGAGGCGAGCCACACGGGCGTGCCGTAGGGAATGCTCTGGCGGTCCACGGCAATCGACCGGCCGGGAGTCAGCGGCACCCCCTGGGCGCCGCGCGGTCCGGCGTCGAGTGTGCTCAGCGGCTCTTCGCGGAAGAACACGTAGCGCGGATTGCTCCACAGCAGCTCGTGGCTGCGCTGCGGGTTGGCGGCAGTCCAGGCGCGGATTCCGGGCCAGCTGGCGTCGCGCACCAGACCCTGATCGAGCAGCCAGCGGCCCGGGCTTTGGTAAGGCTGCCCATTGGTTCCCGCGTAGGCCACGCGCACCAGCGACACCGAAGCGTCGGCCTCGGCGATGCGCAGCCGGCCCGAGCCCTGGATATGCAGCAGCAGCGCGTCAAGCGGCTCGCGCAGCCAGGCGATGGCCCGGCCCTGCAACGCGGCCTGCGCTTCGGGCAGGGTGTCGATCTGCTGGCGCGTGTACCAGGGCCGGTGCGCGTCCAGCCCGGCGGGCGCGCGGTGGATCGGCACGGTGAACCCGTTGCCGGGTTGGCGCGCCGCGTCCAGCAGGGGTTCGTAGTACGCCGTCAGCAGGCCCTCGGCGTTGCCGTCGGTGGTTTCCACGCGGTAGGGTTGCAGGCTTGCGACGAGCCAGGCGCGCTGCTCGTCGGCGCTGGCGATGATCAGCCGGCGCACCTCGCCGCACAGCGCGCCGAACGGGGGGGCAGGGCGCTCGCAGCTCCTGATCCAGGCGTTCCAGGCCTCGTGCAGCGCGTCCTCGGCAAAGCCCGGCAGCTCCGCCCAGCGCACCGCAACCCAGCGGCTCTTGGGCTGCGTCAGCGGCGGCGGCAGCGGGGCCGTGTCGAGCGGCAACGCCACGGCGCCGGGCGGCGCGATGGCCTCGGGCAGGGAAGGGGAGGGCGCGGGCGGCGTGGAGCAGGCGGCCAACGTTCCTACAATCAGCGCCGTCGATACCCGGCGCAGGAAGGTCGATTTCATGGGACTGATTTTGCTCGAAGCGCTGCTGGCGCTGGTGCTGCTCGTGGCCATCGTGTGGTGGACCATGTTCTGCGGCCGCTCGCGCGGTGAGCGCAGACCGCCGCCGAACGACGCGGAGTAGTCCGGACGGTGACCTTGCGCAGCCGATGCACTGGCCTCAAAGCGGCGCCTGAGGCCATGTCTTCGTGGACAAGAGATCGCGGATACACCCACGCAACCAACGTTGCGCAGGGTCGGCGCTGAAGCGCGGATGCCACGCCTGGACGACCCGCTCTGGCGCGAGCTGTAGCGGCAGCTGAAAGGTCGTCAGGTGCAGGGGTCTCTGGACGCTCTGGGCAAAACGCGCAGGCGCTGTTGCCACCAGGTCCGAGCGTGCCGCCGCCATGAGCGCTGCATAGGGACTGGGCACGGTGAGCACGACGAAGCGTTGCTGGCCAGCTCCGGCCAGCTCCCCGTCGATCGGGCTGCCCGGCTTGCCGCGATGCAGCACGGCGACATGGCGCTCTGCCGCAAAGCGCTCGAGGGTCATGGGCCCCGCCGCGAGCATCGGATGCCCCTTGCGGACGGCACCCAGGAGGCTCTGCTCAAACAAGAGCTCCGTTTCTATCTCCTGCCCCCGGTCGTGAATCGCACCGATGTCCAGATCGACCTGGCCCTCGCGCAGGCTGGCGAGGTCGCCGTCGGAATCGGCGATGAAGCGCAACCGGGCGCTAGGCATCACCTCCTGCAATGCCCCCGCGAGTGCGGCCCCGAAGACGATGGACACGCCGTCGGGCGCACGGACGACGAACGTTCGCTCCACATGGATCAAGCCCGCGTCGCCGGGGGAAAGCAAGGCCACGGCTTCTTCCACGAGCTTGCGAACCGGTGCGCGCATTTCCTGCGCGCGCACCGTCGGCACGAAACGGCGCCCGGCGCGCACCAGGATTTGATCCCCCGTGGCTTCCCGGATGCGCGCCAAGGTATGGCTCATGGCCGGTGTGCTGACGTGCATCCGCTTGGCAGCCCCACTCACACTGCCCTCTGCCAGCAATGCGTCGAGCGCGGCGAGGAGATTCAAATTCATGGTTGACTTCAAGTGAACTCAGCGTTCAGAACATTGCACTTTACATGGGGTCATCCCCCCCATGAAACTCTCGACTCCAGGACACATTCAGGAGCACAGAGAGGCCATGCAACCCACTTCATGCAAGAACAGGATCGTCGTTGCCATGCTCGTTTTGGTGCTGGTGCTCGCGGCGCTCGACCAGACCATCGTGGCGACTGCGCTGCCGACCATCGCAGCCGATCTGCAGGGGCACGGACAACTGACCTGGGTCTTCTCGACCTACCTCGTCGCTTCGACGGCCGTCATCCCACTGTATGGACGACTGGCCGACGCGCATGGACCGCGCGCGACGCTGCTGTTTGCCTGTCTGATCTTCGTCGCAGGCTCGATGCTGTGCGGTCTCAGCAGGGACATGTCCGAACTACTGATCGCGCGCGCCGTTCAGGGACTGGGCGCAGGAGGCCTGATGACGCTGACGATGCTGGCCGTCGGCGACGTCGTGCCGCCAACGCGTCGGGGCCAGTTCCAAGGGCTCCTTGGGAGCATGTACGGACTGGCAACGCTCTTCGGCCCGCCGCTGGGAGGATGGTTGACGGACCAGTTTTCCTGGCGATGGGCGTTTCTCCTCAACGTTCCCCCGGGGCTCATCGTGCTGCTGGTGCTCGCCGTCCTCTACCGGCCAGCGGGCCGCACGCGGGCGGGCGCGGTGGACTATCCGGGAGCCCTCCTCCTGGCCATGGCGTTGGTCACCGGGCTTCTTGCCACGCGAGCCCGTGCAGAAGATGGCGTCCATGCGCTCCTCCCGATCGCAGCCATTGGCTTGCTTGCCGCGTTCGTCTGGCTTGAGTCGAAGGTCGCCAACCCGATTCTTCCCCTGCGTTTGTTCCGTCGCAGCGCATTCACGCTCAGCAGCGTTCTGAGCGCCAGCACGCGCCTGGCCTTGTTCACGGCGGTCGTCTTCGTGCCCCTGCATCTGCAGTACAGCGCGAAGCTGGGGTCCGCGCAGGCGGGGCTGCACCTGCTGCCCCTGATGCTGGCGATCACCGCCGCGTCGGTCGTTGGCGGAAAACGGATGGGCCGGCGCGGCACCGCGCGAGCGCTCGCCATCGCGGGGTCGATGGCCATGGCCGGCGCCTATGTCGGATTGGCGCTGTCCACAGCGAGCGCAAACCGGGAGGCCATGCTGCTTGCGCTCGGCGTCCTGGGCCTGGGCATCGGGCTCACGATCCCGGTGACAACGATCGCGTGTCAACGCACCGCGCAAAGCCAGGACCAGGGCATTGCCACCGCCAGTGCCATCATGTTTCGCACCGTCGGAGGCGCCTTGGGTGTTTCCCTTCTGGGCGCGCTGCTCGCGCAGGGAATCCAGCCTCCGCCCGGAGGATTCGATTCCGCAGAGGGCTTTGCAGCAGCCTTCTCGACGGCCTTGCAGCCTCTGTTCTGGGTGTCCGCGCTGGTCTGTTCCATCGCAGGTGTCGCCGCCCTTGGAATGCCGCAAGCCTTATTTCCGTCCCGTACCCATGAGCGTTTGCAGTGAGCCCAGGAGTTGGTTGGCTGCGGAACGGTTTCCAAGCGCAGCGTGGGCATCGATTGGCGGGGCAGCGCACGGACTCCGCCGCCCGCTCCCCTGAAGAGCCGTTGCCGCGCGCCGGCGCTCAATCCCCCGTGCGCAGCAGGTTCGCCAGTTCCACGGCCGACCTGACCTGCATTTTTTCGAACACGCGCGCGCGGTGTACCTCCACCGTGCGCACGCTGATGTCCAGTTGGTCGGCGATGAGCTTGTTTGGCAGGCCCGCGACGACGCGCGTGAGCACTTCGCGTTCGCGCTCCGTGAGGTCGCGCAGCCGGTCCTGCAGGCAGTTGCGCGCACGCAGCTGCGCCAGGCGCCGCGCCGATTCGGCGAGCGCCTGTTCGATGCGGTCCACCAGCGCGTTGTTGGAGAACGGCTTTTCACAGAAATCGAAGGCACCGCGCTTGACGCTGGCCACCGCCGTGGGCACGTCGGCGTGGCCCGTGAGAAAGATCACCGGCATTCCCGCCAGGTCGCCGCGCGCCGCGAGCAGCTCGAACAGCGCCAGCCCGCTCATCGCGGGCATGCGCACGTCGAGCAGCAGGCAGCGGGGCTGGTGTTGTTGCGTGCGGCGGCTCTGCAGCATGGCGTCGAAGGCTTCGGCGCTGGCGAAGGCTTCGCTGGGCAGTCTGCGCGAACGCAGCAGCCAGGCCAGCGCCTCGCGCACGCCGGCGTCGTCGTCGACGATGTATACGGTGGCGTCGGACGCGGGCTGCATCAGGCGTCGCCCGCGCCGCATGGGCCCTGGGCGGCGGGCAGGGTGAAGCGAAATACCGTGCCGCGCGGCGCGTGCGCCGCGAATCCGAGGGAACCACCGTGCTGTTCGATCACCGTGCGGCACATGCTCAGGCCCAGGCCCATGCCCTCCGGGCGGGTGCTGAAGAAGGGGGTGAAGAGTTTCTCTGCCACCGCGGGCGCGATTCCACTTCCCAGGTCGGTGACGGAAAACTCGATCCAGCCGCCGGGCTGCTCGCAGGGCGCGCGGTACGCCCGGATGTCGAGCACGCGCGGGGACACGGCGGGCGCGTCCATGGCCTGCATGGCGTTGCGCGCCAGGTTCAGCAGCACCTGCTCGACCATGGTCCGCTCGCACAGCGCGGGGGCCAGGCCGGGCTCGACGGTGGTGTGCACGCGCACGCCGAGCTTGCGCGCCTGCAGGCTCACCAGCGGCAAGATGGCGTCGAGCAGTTGCTGCACGGGGGTCTCCTCGCGCGCCCGGGAACGCCGGCGCACGAAGTTGTGCACGCTCTTGATGACCCGGCCGGCGCGCTCTGCCTGGTGGGCGATCTGGCGCATGGCGGTGCGCATGTCCTGTAGCGCGTCGCAGGCATCCGCGGCCAGGTCCGCCGGGATCGCGCGCTCCAGAAGGTTCAGCGAGCCGTTGGCGTAGCTGGAGATGGCGGCCAGCGGCTGGTTCAGTTCGTGGCCCAGCAGCGACGCCATCTCGCCCACCGTCGCCAGCCGCGCGCTGGCCTGCAGGCGCTCCTGCGACGCGCGCGAGAGTTCCTCCACGCGCCGCTGCTCGCTGAGTCCAGAAACGCGCTCATCCAGCCGGTGTGCTGGCCCTGGGCGTTGATGAGCGGCGCCTCGATGATCAGCACCGCAAACCGGGTCCCGTCCTTGCGCATGAATTCCGATTCGAAGCCCTCGCGCGGCGGCGTATGGCCCGCGAAGCGGATCGCCTGGCCCTGGCGGTATTCCTGCACCCGCTCGGGCGGCCAGTAGGGGGCCGACAGGCTGTGCCCCATCAGCTCCTGGGCGTTGAAGCCGACCATTTCGCAGAACGCCGGGTTGACGTAGGTGATGCGCCCCTGCAGGTCGCGCGCGCGCAGGCCGGTGACCAAGGAGTCTTCCATGGCCTTGCGAAACGCCAGCGCCTCGGCCAGGTCGCGTTCGGCGCGCAGGCGGCGGCGGTTGTCGCGCACCAGCACCGCGACCACGCTCACGAGCGCAATCGACATCGCGCTCACCAGCGCGCTGAGCACGTTCGGGAACAGATGCGGCGCCGCGTGCCAGCTCTCCATGCGCAGCACCAGCGTGCTGCCCGGCAGGTCCAGCAGATGCTGCGCGCTGAATCTGCGCAGGCCCTGGCTGGTCGCGCCGAGCACCGCCAGGCGTGTGCCGTCGGTCTCGGTGAGCGAGGCTTCCTGGCTGCGCGTGAGGTTGTGCGCCACCAGGTTCCCGAGGAGGTCCTGCAGGGCGTAGCTGGCAAGCAGAAAGCGCGCGCCCAGGGGCACGCACAGTTCCATGTGCTCGGCGCCGAGCCCGTCGCCGTGCGGCTGAAAGTAGCTCCCGGAGTACGCCGGCTCGCCCAGGCGGCGGGCGTTGGCGCAGGCGATGGCCCGGTCCGGCGGGCTGCCGTCGTGCAGCGGGCTGTTCCAGGCCACGGGGCGGTACGGCGACTGCACATGGCCGAGCAGCCGCAGATCGGCGTCGCGCAGTTCGATGCGCAGCAGCTCGCGCCGATTGCGCAGCAGTTCGGATGCATCCCCCTCCCACGCCTGCTGCCCGGGCAGCGCTTGCAGGCTCTGCAGGTTGCGCGTGAGCGCCACGCGGATGTCGGACACGGCGTCGGCCGCGTCGCGCTCGAGCTGCTCCTGCACCTGGCTGGCCTCGTAGCGTCCGGCGAGCCAGACCATGGTGGCGAGCACCGCGAGCACGAGCAGCACGAGCGCCGTCCACAGCGACCAGCGCCGCCATGCGCCGCGCCAGCGCTGCATCAGGGTGTGCCCGGCGCTCACGGCACGCATTGCACGCCGGAGCGCATCCGGATGGCGGCGGCTTTCATCGGGGCTCTCCGCGGGTCTCCGGGGTTGTGTGGACAGAGTCATCGGCGAAATCATCCGCGGAGTCATCGGCAGAGTCATCAGCGGGAGCGGTCGGGGTGGAATCGCCGGGGTCGGTCGCGCGGCCCTTGCGCCGAATGCGCACGACGCGCGGCTCGCTCCAGGTTCCATCGACGCGGAACTCCCGCGTTGCGGCCTCGATCAGCGGGCGGCGCAGAAAGATCTGCGCCAGGAAGCTGCCCAGGCCGATCACGGGATTG
>NZ_AFAL01000018.1 GCF_000193225.1 Verminephrobacter aporrectodeae subsp. tuberculatae At4
CCCAGGTAGAGCGCGCTGATCCGGCCTTGCGCGTAAGCGTCGAGCAGCGGCTTGACCGGGCCGATCAGCCGGTCCAGATGCGGCGTGTCGCCCAGCCCCGTGAGCTGCGCGACCACTCTTGCGCCCACCCGGTTGAGAAAACCCAGGCCCTTGTTGCCGATCGCCACGGTTTCGGTGGACAGGCCCGCGTTCTGGAATTCACGCAGCCGGGTCGTGACGGCGCGCAGCACGTTGGTGTTCATGCCGCCGCACAGGCCCTTGTCGGTGGTGATGACGATGACGCCGACGGTCTTGGCAGCGTTCAGCTTCATGAACGGATGCAGGTACTCCGGGTTGGCCTTGCCGAGGTTCGCGGCAATGTTGCGGATCTTCTCGCTGTAAGGGCGGGCGGCGCGCATCCGGTCCTGCGCCTTGCGCATTTTGGACGCGGCGACCATTTCCATGGCTTTGGTGATCTTCTTGGTGTTTTCCACCGATTTGATCTTGCCGCGTATTTCCTTGCCTGCTGCCATGAGGTCTCCCCGTGCAGTGGGTGTTCAAGCGAACGACTTCTTGAACGCGCCGATGGCGGCGCCCAAGTCGGCTTGCGCGTCCTTGTCCATGGCCTTGGTCTGCTCGAGCCTGTCGAGCAGCGCGGCGTGGCTGGTCTTGAGGAACTGGTGCAGGCCATGTTCGAAGTCGAGCACCTTCTTCACCTCGACGTCGTCCAGAAAGCCCTGGTTCACGGCGAACAGCGAGGCGGCCATGAGCGCGATCGGCAACGGGCTGTACTGCGCCTGCTTGAGCAGTTCGGTCACGCGCGCACCGCGGTCGAGCTGCCGGCGCGTGGCCGCGTCCAGGTCGGACGCGAACTGCGCGAACGCAGCCAGTTCGCGGTACTGCGCGAGGTCGGTGCGGATGCCGCCGGACAGGCCCTTCACGAGCTTCGTCTGCGCCGCACCGCCCACGCGCGAGACCGAGATGCCGGCGTTGATCGCGGGGCGGATTCCGGCGTTGAACAGGCTGGTTTCGAGGAAGATCTGGCCGTCGGTGATCGAGATCACGTTCGTCGGAACGAAGGCGGACACGTCACCGGCCTGCGTTTCGATGATGGGCAGCGCGGTCAGCGATCCGGTGCGGCCCTTGACCGCGCCCTTGGTAAAGGCTTCGACGTAGTCGGCGTTCACGCGCGCCGCGCGTTCGAGCAGGCGGCTGTGCAGATAGAACACGTCGCCGGGGTAGGCTTCGCGCCCGGGCGGGCGGCGCAGCAGCAGCGAGACCTGGCGGTAGGCCACGGCCTGTTTGGACAGGTCGTCGTAGACGATGAGCGCGTCCTCGCCGCGGTCGCGGAAATACTCGCCCATGGTGCAGCCCGAGTACGCGGACACGTACTGCATGGCGGCCGATTCGGAGGCCGACGCGGCGACCACGATGGTGTATTCCATGGCGCCGACCTGCTCGAGCGAGCGCACGACGTTCTTGATCGACGAAGCCTTCTGACCGATGGCCACGTAGATGCAGGTCACGCCCTGGCCTTTCTGCGCGATGATGGTGTCGATGGCCACTGCCGTCTTGCCCGTCTGGCGGTCGCCGATGATCAGCTCGCGCTGGCCGCGGCCAATGGGAACCATCGAGTCGATCGACTTCAGCCCGGTCTGCAGCGGCTGGTCCACCGACTTGCGCGCGATCACGCCCGGGGCGACCTTTTCGATCACGTCGCTGAGCCGGGCGTTGATCGGGCCCTTGCCGTCGATCGGCTGGCCCAGGGCATTCACCACGCGGCCGACGAGTTCGGGGCCCACGGGCACTTCCAGGATGCGGCCCGTGCATTTCACGGTGTCGCCTTCGCCGATGTGCTCGTACCCGCCCAGAATCACGGCGCCGACGGAGTCGCGTTCGAGGTTCAGCGCCAGGCCGTAGGAGGCCGTGCCGTCCTGGTCCGCGGGGAACTCGAGCATTTCGCCCTGCATCACGTCCGACAGGCCATGCACGCGCACGATGCCGTCGGACACGGACACCACCGTGCCCTGGTTGCGAATATCGCTGCTGGCTGCCAGCCCCTCGATGCGGCTCTTGATGAGTTCGGAAATTTCTGCGGGATTGAGTTGCATGGCTCTTTCCTTCTTTCTTGGGTTCGCTGCGACCGCGCCGCGCGTTAGGCGACGAGGACCGCTTTCATTTGTTCCAAACGGGCCTTGACCGAGGTGTCGAGCACCTCGTCGCCCACCACGACGCGAATTCCGCCGATCAGCGACACGTCCTGCCGAACGACGAGATGGAGCTTGCGGCCAAAGCGCTTTTCCAGCGCCGTGCCGACCCCGGACAATGCGGCGCCGTCCATGGGAAAGGCGCTGTACACCACGGCGTCCGAGAATCCACTGCGGCGGTTCACGAGGACGTGAAACTGCGCCGCCATTTCCGCGAGCGCGTCGGTGCGCCGGTTGGCGATGACCGTGCGCAGGAAATTCTTGGCCGCATCGGACAGCGCCGAACGGACGACACCGCTGAACACGGCAAACACCTGGTCTGCCGTCACCTTGGGGTCGTTGGCCAACTGGCGCAGTTGGGGGTCGGCGGCAATTGCCGCCAGTTCGTCCAGCCAGGCCGCGGTGCGGCCCGGATCGGCGCCCGCGCCCGAAGCCGTAGTGGCTTGGAACAGGGCCTCGGCGTAAGGGCGGGCAATGGTGGCGAGTTCGGCCATATCTGCCCTTACAGTTCGGTCTTCAGGCGGTCGAGCAGGTCGGCATGGACGCCGGCGTCGACCTCCTTGCGCAGAATCTGCTCGGCGCCCCTGACGGCCAGCGCCGCCACCTGCGCACGCAGGGTTTCGCGGGCCTGCACCATCTGCTGCTCGGCCTCGGCGCGGGCGGCGGCAATGATCTTGTTGCCTTCGTCGGTAGCGCGGGCCTTGGCTTCTTCGACGATGGCCTGGGCACGGCGGTCGGCGTCCGCAAGGCGCGCGGTGGTCTCGGTGCGCGCCTGCGACAGTTCCCGCTCGACGCGCTGGTTGGCCGCGCTGAGCTCGGACTTGGCACGCTCGGCCGCGGCCAAGCCATCGGCGATTTTCTGGGCGCGTTCATCGAGCGCCTTCGCGATCGGGGGCCACACGAAACGCATCGTGAACCCCACGAGAATCAGGAAGACGATGGCCTGAACGAACAGGGTCGCATTGATGCTCACGGCAACACCTTTCTGTCAGTGGCGTGGAACGGGAATCAGGTGATTTGCAGCGTGAAGGGGTTGGCGAACGCGAACAACAGGGCGATGGCCACACCGATCAGAAACGCGGCGTCGATCAGGCCGGCGAGGATGAACATCTTGGTTTGCAGTTCGTTCATCAGCTCGGGCTGGCGCGCCGACGATTCGAGGAACTTGCCGCCCATCAATGCGATGCCGATGGACGCGCCGATGGCGCCGAGACCAACGATCAGACCACAGGCCAAAGCGACATAACCGAGAACGTTTTCCATGATGACTCCTGAGTTGAGAAAGAAAAGGGAAGAAAAAAGGAACGATGAAGGGAATCCACCTAGTGCGCGTTGTGCGCCTGGCCCAGGTAGATCAGCGCCAGCATCATGAAGATGAAGGCTTGCAGCGAGATCACCAGAATATGGAACAGCGTCCAGATGGTCCCCGCGATGATATGGCCCACGGGCAGCAGCACCCCCGACAGCGACAGCGCCGCCGCGCCGCCCATGAGCGCGATCAGCATGAACACCAGCTCGCCGGCGTACATGTTGCCGAACAGGCGCATGCCGTGCGAGACGGTGTTCGCGACGTATTCGATGATCTGCATCAACAGGTTGATCAGGCCCAGGATCAGCGCGGGCAACAGGTGCTTGCTGGTGCCAAAGGGGGCCGACACCAGCTCGTGCGCCCAGCCGCCGGCGCCCTTGATCTTCACGCTGTACCAAAAGCGCAGGAGCAGCACGGCAAGCGCGAGGCCGAGGGTGGTGGACAGGTCGGCCGTTGGAACGACACGCAGGTAGGCGTGGCCCGGGTCATGGCCGGCGGCGCCGTAGACCCCGGCCCAGATCGCGGGCAGCAGGTCCACGGGGAGCATGTCCATGAAGTTCATCAGGAAGATCCAGACGAACACCGTCAAGCCCAGGGGGGCGATGAACCTGCGGCTTTCGGCGTTGTGGATGATGGCCTTGGCCTGGTGATCGACCATTTCCACCAGAATTTCCACGGCCGCCTGAAAGCGCCCCGGAACGCCGGAGCTCGCCTTGCGCGCCGCGGACCAGAGGACGAACAGCGCGAGCAAACCCAGCAGCAGGCCCACGGCCACGGAGTCGTAATTGATGACGGAAAAGTCGATGATCCCGGTCTGCTTGGTGTTTTGCAGATGCTGCAGGTGGTGCGTGATGTATTCACTCGCCGTCAGTGCGTGCGTTTCTTCGGCCATCGAACGACTCTTGGTTCTATCAAACAGTTTTTCGGACACCAGGCCGCACCCAGAGTGCTACCCAGTACGTTTTCATTGCGACCAGCATGCCCACCAGCAGAGCCACCCAATGGAGACCCGCCACCAGCCGGGGCGCCGCTGCGAGCAAGGCCACGGTGAACGCGATCTTGGCGATTTCCCCGCCAAAGAACCCTGCCCAGGCAGCGCGCGGATGGACCGACGCCTTGTGGCGCGCCATGGCGTACGCCAACAAAGCGGCCGGAGCCACCACGGCAAATGCGCCGTAGGCCGCAGACCAACCCAGCGCCGCGTTGCCCGTCAGAACCCAGGCCGCCAGCGCCACCAGCAGAGCGGCCACTGCCTGACCCGCGACGATCTGCCACACGGAGACGGGCGGATTGCGCTTGCGCCACTGCCCGGCTTCCTGGGCATTCAGGGCCTTGCATCCGGATTCTTCTTCCGTCTCAGGCGCGAATGTTTTCATCGTTGAATGGCGCCCGCGTTACCAGAGCTGCAACTTTCACAAAGCCTCGAATTATAGGTACAAAGCCCGTGGATCCGACAAAGGCCCGGCCAAGCGCTCCGCGCGCATGTCCCGTTGTGGTGATGCGCCAACGGCCCGTGGCCGGTCTGGCGCCCGCCCGGGGATGCCGCGAGGCCGCGCAGCAAGGCCGCGCACAATGGGGGGCCACCATTGAAACCGACGCGCAAACCACAGCCCCCTGCCCCATGAGCGCCCCACTTCTCCCCCGCAAACGGCCGCGACGCACAGGCTGCCGATCCACACAAGGACTCGCTGATCGAGTACCCCTGCCGGTTTCCGATCAAGGTCATGGGCACCAAGGCGGACGGCTTCGTGCATGCCGTCACCGAACTGGCCCGCCGGTTCGACCCGCGCTTCGACGCCGCCACGATGGAACTGCGCGCCAGCCGGGCCGGCAACTACCTCGGAGTGACCATCACCATCACGGCGACCAGCCGCGAGCAGCTCGACGCGTTGTACCGCGCGCTCTCCTCGCTCCCCATGGTGAAGATGGTGCTGTAAGCGCTGCAGGAAACGGCATGACGATCGCCATCCGCATGCTCGGTCGGGCGGACTACGCCGCCACCGTACACGCCATGCAGGAATACACGGCGACCCGCGGGCCCGACACCCCCGACGCGCTGTGGTTGTGCGAGCACGCAGCGCTCTATACGCAAGGGCTCGCCGGCAAGCGCGAGCACATGCTCGACCCGGGGGGCATTCCGGTGCTTGCCAGCAACCGCGGCGGGCAGATCACTTTTCATGGCCCCGGCCAGGTCGTGGCGTACCCGCTGATGGACCTGCGCCGGGCCGGCTATTTCGTCAAGGAGTACGTGCACCGCGTGGAAGAGGCCGTCATCCGCACGCTGGCGCACTTTGGCGTCACGGGCCACCGCGTGCGCGCAGCGCCGGGCGTCTACGTGCGGCTGGCCGATCCGCGCAGCCACGCCATGCTCCCCCAGGCCCCGGGCCCGGCGCCCGATTTCCATGGTCTGGGCAAGATTGCGGCCCTGGGAATCAAGGTCAGCCGGCACTGCACCTACCACGGCGTCGCGCTGAACGTCGCAATGGACCTGGAGCCCTATGCCCGCATCAACCCATGCGGTTACGCCGGATTGCAGACGGTGGACCTTTCTACAATCGGGGTCCGCACCACTTGGACTGAAGCCGCGCAGCTACTGGGCCGACAACTCGGCACCTGGCTCGCGCCCTGAACCACCGAAACGCCATGAGCCTCCCCGAAGCCGTCCGCGAAGCGCCTCCCCCCCCAGCCTACGACCCGCTGGCCAAGCAAAAGGCCGCGGCCAAGCTGGCGCGCATCCCGATCAAGGTGCAAGCGGGCGAGCGGCTGGAAAAGCCCGACTGGATCCGGGTGCGCGCCGGCAGTCCGACGACGCGCTTCTACGAGATCAAGGAAATCCTGCGCGCGCACAGGCTGCACACCGTGTGCGAGGAAGCGTCGTGCCCGAACATCGGGGAATGCTTCGGCAAGGGAACGGCCACCTTCATGATCATGGGCGACAAATGCACGCGCCGCTGCCCGTTTTGCGACGTGGGCCACGGCCGTCCCGACCCGCTCGACCAAGACGAGCCGCTGAACCTGGCCCGGACCATCGCCGCGCTCAAACTCAGCTATGTGGTCGTGACCAGCGTGGACCGCGACGACCTGCGCGACGGCGGCAGCGGCCACTTCGTGGCCTGCATCCGGAACATCCGCGCGCTCTCGCCGGAAACGCGGATCGAGATCCTGGTTCCCGACTTTCGCGGGCGCGACGACCGCGCGCTTGAAATCCTGCAAGCCGCGCCGCCCGACGTCATGAACCACAACCTCGAAACGGCGCCCCGCCTGTACCCGCAGGCGCGCCCGGGCTCCGACTACCAATTCAGCCTGAACCTGCTCAAGAAATTCAAGGCCCGGCACCCCGGGGTGCCGACCAAGAGCGGAATCATGGTCGGCCTGGGCGAAACCGACGAAGAGATACTGCAAGTAATGCGCGACATGCGCGCGCACGGAATCGACATGCTGACCATCGGCCAGTACCTGGCCCCCAGCAGCAGCCACCTGCCCGTGCGCCGCTACGTGCACCCCGACACCTTCAGGATGTTCGGGGAAGAGGCCCGCAAGATGGGCTTTGGCCACGCGGCCGTAGGCGCCATGGTGCGCAGCAGCTACCACGCAGACCAGCAGGCACACGCAGCGGGTGTGCCTGTCGGCCAGGCGAGGTAATTCAGCCGACTGACGGGCACGGCGGGTTCAGCCCTTGACACCGCCAAGAGTCAGTCCCGAAATCAGGTGTTTTTGCACCAGGAACGTCAGCAGCAGCGCGGGAATGATTATCCGCACAGCCATGGCGCACACTGTTGGGCATGATGAAACGTCCTAAGCCTGATCAGCGAGCCGGTAAATGCGGCGTGCATTGCCATGCGCGAGCGCATCGACCTGTGCGCCGCTGCATCCGGCGAGCAGCATGTCTGTGGCCGCTTTCCATGTGGCAAGGCCGCGGGTCAGATTGCATACGGGGAAATCACTTCCCCAAACCACTCTGCCCCAACCAAAGCAGTCCAGCACATGGTCAAAATACGGACGCAAATCGCGCGCCACGCTCGCCACATCCCCATCGGGCCAGCGATTTGCATCACCATACGCAATGAGACCTGAAATCTTGCATGCCATATTCGGGTTCGATGCGAGCCGTGCAATATCCTCTTTCCAGGGAGTCAACGCCTGACGCGCCACCGCGGGCACGCCGCAGTGATCCAGCACGAATTGTGATTCGGGACAGGCCCTTGCCAAGGCGTCAGCCAAGGGGAGTTGCCGCGCCAGAACGCATACATCGAAAGGATGCCCCTTGCGCGTCAAGGCCCGCACATTGCGGCGAAATATGTCGCCCGTAGACACATGATCCGGAACAACGTGCAGTACGCGCCTGAAACCATGAATCAGCGGGTTGGACAGCGTCCGCTCCAGGAAGTCGCCGATCTCATCCTGTTCGGGTCGGCAGGATGAGATCGCTCCGGCCATCATGCTGCCTGGCTGACGAGCCAAATCGCCAATCAGCTCGGTTTCCGCCTCCATCTGCTGCACCCGAACATCCACCTCCATGTGCAAAGCCTGGCAAATGCCCAGCGGCTGTGCCGTGCAAGCATATTCTTCCAGGGGAAAGGCCCGATCCAGCACGGGCAATGACCTTGTCCAGTCATAGTCCAGGCGCTGCGGATAGAGCAGATGCAAATGGGTGTCAATCCATGGGCGCATGATACTCAGCTGTCACGCGAATTGCTCACCCCGGCCCCTGAAACAGGAGACAACGCATGCAACGCCATGGATCGGTCATCGGCATCAGAGCCGAAATGCTGGAGGAATACAAGGCACTGCACGCAGCCGTGTGGCCCGCAGTGCTGGCGCAGATCCAGCGCTCCCACATCCGCAACTACACCATTTATCTCCGCGAACCGGAGAACCTGTTGTTCAGTCACTTTGAATACCACGGGAGCAATTTTGCACAGGACATGGAGCGCATGGCAGAAGACCCTGAAACGCAGCGCTGGTGGGCCGTATGCAAACCATGTCAGATTCCATTGGACACCCGGAAAAGTGGCGAGCACTGGGCCGGAATGGAGGAAGTGTTCCATTGCGACTGAGCAGGACTCCGCCAAAACCGCCGCTGTTAGTTCAGTGCGTGTGGTGCGCGGCACCGCTCACCAGCGTGGTCAGCACCATGCCGGCGATGAGCCAGGCAATCTGGATCAGCGTCTCGCGGGCCGGCAGGCGTTTCTGGAGTTGGGGAATCAGATCGGCCAGCGCCACGTACACGAAGCTGCTCGACGCCACCACGAGGAAATACGGCAGAAAATCCTGCAGCCGCTCCACCAGAAAATAGCCCGCCACTCCGCCGAGCACCGTGACTGCCCCGGCGAGCGATACCTTGACCAGCGCCACGCGCCGGCTGGGGCTGTTCTGGCGCAGCACCACCAGATCGCCCATGTGGTGCGGAATCTCGTGCGCCAGCACGGCAACGGCGGCAACCGCGCCCAGGCGGAGGTCCGCCATGAACGCCGACGCGATCAGGATGCCGTCGCCAAAGCAATGCACGCTATCGCCCATGAGCACGGCCCAACCGCCCGGGGGCAGGCCATGATCGTGCCCGCCGTGTGCGTGCGGCTCGGCATGGCCGTGCTCATGCCCGTGGTGCCACAGCTCGGCCTTGTCGAGCAGGAAGAAGAAGACCACGCCCACCAGCAGCGTGGCAAAAAGCGCATGCGCGTCCGCCTGGCTCTCGAAGGCCTCGGGCAGCAGGTGCATGAAGGCGGTGGCCAGCAGGGCCCCCGCGGCCAGGCTCAGCAGGTGCGGAGAGCCCACGCTGTCCGTGCGCCCGCCCAGGCCCAGCCGCATGAGCAGCGCAGCCAGCCACACGCTGCCAATGCCGGCGGCCAGCGTGGCCAGGATGATGGATGTCAGGGTCATGGCTTCATGGAGTTGGTTTCGAGGCGGAGACGGGCGGAACCGATGGAGGGCGCACCGCGGTCCTGGGCAGGGCCGGGGCAGCGTTGGCTGCACCGGGGCCGCAGGCATTGCAGTAGGCATGCCGCGCCAGCGCTGCGGCCAGCACCGCCGAGGGGTTGAGCAATGCCAGGCCTTCGAGCCGGGGGTGCTCCGACAGCGCCAGGGGAATCTCGGTGCAACCCATGATGAGCGTGGACACTGCGCAGCGCTGCCGCAGCGCGAGCGCGACGGCTTCGAAGCGCTCGCGCGCCAGCGCATGGTTGCCAGCTTTCACCCCGTCGTAGATGCCTTGCATGAGTTGCTCGCGCTCGTGCGCTGCGGGAACGAAGCAGTCGATTCCGCAGCACTCCAGTGCGCGCTGATAGAGCCCTGCATCGTAGGTCCCCTGGGTGGCGAGCAGGCCCACGCCGCGCACCTTGCGCGCCGCGAGTTCGGCCACGACCTCCTGCACGCCATGCAGGACCAGCAGTTGCGGAAAGCGCTGTTGCAGCAAGCCATGCCAGGCATGGGCGGTGTTGCAGGCGATGGCCAGCACACGCACGCCCAGGGCCACCAGCCGCCCGGTGACCTGGAGCATGGGTTCCGCCGGCTGGTGCGCGCCCGGGCGGCTGTCGCGCAGCGCCGCCGTGCGGTCAGGAATCGGGACCTGCGCCAGCCAGTGCTCGGGGTACGCCTGGTCGTGCACGGGAATTCCGAGCAGGCCCATGCGCTCGGTGCACGCCTGCACGAACAGGCGCACGAAGTCGGCCCCGGCTGCGGGCCCCATGCCGCCCAAAATTCCCACGGCCTGTGTGCCGTGCTGCTCACGCGCGGACATGCGTCCTCCGGCTCACAGGGCCGGCTTGTCGCTTTGGGCGACGAGGTTCTCACGCAGTTCCCGGCCCATGGGCAGGTTCAGATTCTGGTTGCGCGGCGGCACGGGCGACATGAACCACTTGGCGTAGAGCTTTTCGAATTCGCCTGACGCCATCATTGCGCCGATCACGCCGTTGACCAGCGACTGGAACTGCGCGTCGTCCTTGCGCAGCATGCAGGCGTAGGGCTCGACCTGCAGCGCGTCCCCGACCACGACCCAGTCCGCCGGGTTGCGGGCATTTCCGATCAGGCCGAAGAGCAAAATGTCGTCCATGGCGAAGGCCTCTGCACGGCCGCTGTCGACCAGCAGCATGGCGTCGTCATGGTCCTTGCCGAGAACGATCTCCATGTCCAGGTTGTTGTCGCGGTTGTATTTGCGGATCACCTGCGCATTCGTGGTTCCCGAGGTGCTGGCCACCTTCTTCCTGGCCAAGTCCGCGTAGTTTCTGATGCCCGAGGTCTTTTTCGTCAGCAGGCGCGTCCCGGTGTAGAAGTGGTTGATGGCGAACTGCACGTCCTTGCCGCGCGCGCTGTTGTTGGTGGTCGATCCGCATTCCAGGTCGATGGTCCCGTTTTGCAGCAGCGGAATGCGGTTCTGCGACGTCACGGCCTGCAGATCGACCTTGATAGCGGGGTTGTTCAGATGCCGCTTCACGGCGTCGGCGACGGCGTTCGCAATGTCCACCGCAAACCCCACCGGCTTCTCCGGCCCGACCAGGTAGCTGAACGGCACCGACGCCTCCCGGTAGGCCAGCGTGATCTTGCCCGTCTCGGCAATCTTCCGGAGGGTGTCGGCGCTGGCCAGGGGGCTGATCAGCAAGCCGGTGGCGAGGAGAGCGGCGGATGCAGCGGCGCGGAACTTCATGGGGATCCCTTTGCAAAAAGCGGCTTGCAGGCTTGGAGGAATGCAGGTCGGGCACTGTGTGAGAACGCGCGGCCCCGTTGAGCAATTCACTTGCACGGGGGGACCTTGACCATGAATTATGTCCGCCGGCTACGGCAAGCCATTTGACCACAGAGCCCGGGCGCACCGGCCCCGCAGATATAATTTTCGGCTGCCCGATCACAGCACAGCCCCCCGACACCTCCGAGGACGCCATGAGCGACATCCCCTACGAAGAAGAAGACCATACCGGTCCGATCAAGACCCCCAAGCAGTTGCTGGTCGCGGTGCTTTTCTCGTTTGTGATTCCGATCTTTTCCATCATCGGCTTGGTCCTGTACGTCGCGTCGGCAGACAAGCCCGCTGCGGGCGTCGTGAATCCCGAGAAGGCGATCGCAGAGCGCCTCCAGAAGGTCGGCATGGTGGAAGTGCGCGACGCCGATCGCCCGCTCCAGGGGGGCGCCGACGTGTTCAAGACCCAATGCTCCGCCTGCCACGCCACGGGGGTCGCGGGGGCGCCCAAGTTCGGCGACACGGCGGCCTGGTCCGCTCGCATAGGAGTCGGGTTTGAAGCGCTGGTGCAGTCTTCCCTGAAGGGCAAGGGGGCGATGGCCCCGCAAGGCGGCGGTGATTTCAGTGACACCGAAATTGCCCGCGCCGTGGCGTACATGGCGAATGCGGGCGGCGCCAAGTTTGCCGAACCTGCAGCGCCAGCGCCTGCCGACGCCGCGTCGGCGGCTGCACCAGAGGCTTCCGCCGCCAAGTAATCCAGCGCTCATGTCCGCGGCCGGGCGGGCGCCTTGGCGCCGGCGTTGGCCGCGGCGCGCGGGCTCAGGACGTAGCCATGGCGCGCGGGCAGATCCTCGGCGCGCACGTCGCGGGGAGTCCAATGCCCGGCGTCCACGGCGTCCGCAGCAAGCGCCACGTCCAGCGTGTGCACCAGGCCGACGCCGATGTCTGAGTCCAGATAGACGCGGCCCTGCGCGTCCACCAGACAATCGTGCACCACGGCCCTGCGGCCGGTATGGCTCACGGCGGAAAAGCCATCCGCCTGCAAGCGCCAGATCCAGGGCGTGATCTCGAGCTCCACGTAGACGCGCTGGGGCCCGTTCTGGAAAAACCATTGCCCCTGCGCGTCGGGTTCGTAATTGCGCGCAATGAATCCGATGAGCCCTTCATGCTGCAGCAGCGCGCCCTTGCTGTGCGGAAAAGCGCCGGCCGCCTGCGTTGCGTCGTCGCGCATGTACCAGCGGCCGCGTGCGTCCAGCCCGAGCCAACCGCAGCAGTCGGGCACATTCGGCCATTTGCCCAGGGCCTGTTTGACGATGTCATCCATGCGCCGATTGTGCTTGCAGGCTTGCGGCCTGTTCCAGGCAGTCTGCCCGCACGGTCCGCGCCCCGAGCGCCCAGGCCCGCGGGCGATAATGGCGCCTGCGGTCAGCGCGCGCCCCGTGTCGCGGGCCTGCATTTCCAGTTCCATGACCCTCTCCATTTGCACCGCGCAGCTCAACTTCGTCGTGGGCGACATGCCCGCAAACGCGCAAAAGATCGTTGCGGCGGCGCGCCAAGCGCATGCCCAGGGAGCCCGCTTGCTGCTCACGCCCGAACTGGCCATCTGCGGCTACGCCGCCGAAGACCTGTTCCTGCGTCCCGCGTTCATTGCGGCCTGCGACGCTGCCGTGCGCACCGTGGCCCGCGAGACGGCGGGGCTGGAGGGCCTGGTGATCGTGCTCGGGCATCCGCAGGCGGCCGCGCCCGGTGCGGCGGCTTTCAGCACCTGCTTGAACGCCGCCAGCGTGCTGCGCGCCGGGCGCATCGAGCAGACCTACGCCAAGCGCGAACTGCCCAACTACCAGGTGTTCGACGAGCGCCGCTATTTCACGGCCGGCACCAAGCCCTGCGTGTTCGACGTGCAAGGCCTGCGTGTGGGCGTGCTGATCTGCGAAGACGCCTGGTTCTCCGCGTCGGCGCGCGAGACGGCGGCTGCGGGCGCCGAGTTGCTCGCGGTCATCAATGCATCGCCCTTTCACCTGGGGAAAAGCGCCGAGCGCGAGCAGACCATGCGCGAGCGCGTCGCCGAGACCGGGCTGCCGCTGGTCTATGCCCACCTGGTCGGCGGGCAGGACGAGGTGGTTTTCGAGGGCCGCTCGTTTGCGCTCGGCGCCGATGGCGCGGTGGCCGGGCGGGCACCGGGTTTCCAGGAACAGCTGGTGTCCATGCAAGCCCGCAGAACACCGGAGGCTCTCCGGATCGAAGCGGATATCGCCCCCGAGCGCAGCCTGGATGCGGACCTGTGGGACGCGCTGGTGCTGGGCGTGCGCGACTATGTGGGCAAGAACGGTTTTCCGGGCGTGCTCGTCGGGCTGTCGGGCGGAATCGACTCCGCGCTGGTGCTGGCGCTTGCCGTGGACGCGCTGGGCGCCGGCAAGGTGCGAACGCTGATGATGCCCTCGCCCTACACCGCCGACATCAGCTGGATCGACGCGCGCGACATGGCCTGCCGGCTGGGCGTGCGCCACGAGGAGATCTCGATCAAGGCGCCATTCGAGGCGTTCAAGGCCGCACTGGCCACGGAATTTGCCGGCCTGCCCGAGGACACGACCGAAGAGAACCTGCAGGCACGCATCCGGGGCACGCTGCTGATGGCGCTGTCCAACAAGTTCGGCTCCATTGTGCTGACCACGGGAAACAAGAGCGAGATGTCCACGGGCTACTGCACGCTCTACGGCGACATGGCGGGCGGCTTTGCCGTGATCAAGGACGTGAGCAAGACGCGCGTGTTCGAACTGGCCCGTTGGCGCAACGCGCATGACCCCTACGGCACCGGCGCCAGCCCGATTCCCGAGCGCATCATCACCCGCCCCCCGAGCGCCGAACTGCGCCCCGACCAGAGGGACCAGGACAGCCTGCCGCCGTATGCGGTGCTCGACGCCATCGTGTCGCGCTACATGGAAAACGACGAACCCATCGAATCCATCATCGCCAGCGGCCTGGACCGCGCCGACGTGGAGCGCGTGACGCGCCTCATCAAACTCAATGAATACAAGCGCCGCCAGGCCCCACCAGGGATTCGCGTCACGCGCCGCAGCTTCGGCAAGGACTGGCGCTACCCCATCACGAGCCAGTTCAGGGCCTGACGTTCAGCGCTTCGGCTTCCCGCCCCCTTCACCCCTTCCAGGAAACCCGCCATGAGAATGATCACCGCCGTCATCAAGCCATTCAAGCTCGAAGAAGTCCGCGCAGCCCTGGCCGAATGCGGCGTGACCGGTCTTACCGTGACCGAGGTCAAGGGCTTTGGCCGCCAGAAGGGCCACACCGAGCTGTACCGCGGCGCCGAGTACGTGGTGGACTTTCTGCCCAAGCTGAAGATCGAGGTCGCCGTGAGGGCCGAGGACGTGGAGCGTTGCGTGGACGCCATCGTGCATGTGGCGCGCACGGGCAGGATCGGCGACGGCAAGATTTTCGTGACCCCGGTGGAGCGGGTGCTGCGGATCCGTACCGGTGATCTGGACGAGGCGGCGATCTGAAGTCAACGGCCTGCGGTGAACAGGGGCTGCCGTTTCAGCACCGGACGCAGCGCCTGTCCCTTGGCCGGTACGAGGCCACGGGAGCGCGCGCCATCAGGCCCTGAGCCAGTTTTTCACCCGCGTTTGCCAGTGCTGCGGAATCCGCTGTGCCAAGCCGCGCAGCAGCGGGTGCGAGCGCAGGCGCAGCAGCCCCACGAGCAGCAGCGAGCGCAGCGCGCCGGACCGGGGCCGGTGCGATTGCAGAAAGTCTTGCAGCAGCGGACCGGGCGGCGTCACGTCGGGCAGACCTTGCAGGTAATCGTGGCGGTAATGCCAGTCCGCGGCGGGCGGCGGCGCTGCCTGCACGATGGGCACAGGGGCCTGTGCGCAGACGAAGTGGCGCACGCGCAGATCCAGGAAGCACTCCAGCCACTGCGTGGCGGACCTGTCCCAGGGCAGCACCCAGCTCCAGGGCCGGCCGGCGAGCCGTTCGGCGAACGCGCCCAGGTCGGGGGCGACCACGGGCAGGCCGGCGCGTAGCGCGGCGCTCAGCGTGTAGCTATAGGTTTCGGGCCAGAGGGCGGGGAACCACACCAAGTCGGGCCGCAGCCGTTGCAGCAGGTCGGGCAGGTCCTTGTCTTCGTAGGCGCCGTGTACGGTCAGGCACGCGTGCGGCCGGGTTTGCAGGTGGCGATAGCCGTAGCCGAGCAGATGGAACTCGATGGGCGCCTGGCGCTTGGCGGCTTGCTGCGCCACGGCTTCGAGCAGGTCTGCGCCCTTGATTGCGCTCAGGGAGCCGAGGACGGCGATCTTCAGCGGCGCATCGGCCGGGCGGGGAGGAGGCGCAATGACGGTGCTGTTCACCACCGGGTCCGTGACGTCGGTGTGCGGCACCACGCGCAGGCGGGCGCCCGGTGCGAACGCGGCCATGCGCCGGGCGGCGTCATGGCTGGGGACCAGCAGGTAGCGCGCGGCGACCAGGAAACGCCGGTTGCGCTGGCGCCAGTCGGCCACGCTGCCGGGGCCGCCGGGGGCCGGGGCATGCGGGGAGCAGCACGCGCATTCGCCGGGGGAGGGGCCGTCTGCATAGCGGTTCCCGTCGCCGGTCAACGAGATGCGCGTGCAGTAGCTGTAGAAGTCATGCGCCGTGAAGTCGTAGGCCAGTCCCAAGGCCTGGGGCAGGTCGGCAATCAACGGGTCGTGGCCCAGCAGGTGGTGGTAGTGGATATGGCGCACACCGAGTTGGCGCAGCACCTGCACCAGGCTCTGGTACTGGTCGGCGAGCCGGAAGACGAGTTCAAAGCCTTCGTCGGCACTCGCCAGTTGCAGGCACACGCGGCGCCCGGGCGCAGGGGCCAGGGTCAGGAACAGCGCCTGCGCGCTCAGGTGCTGCGCCAGTTCGCGCACGTGGCGCAGCGTGCCTCCGGCGCGATCGTGCAGCACGGCCAACACCACCGGCAGTTTCGACCGGGTGATGCGGGCAACGTCCAGCGCCAGGCGGTAGAGCCGGGCCGGATCGGCCTGCACAAAGGCCATGACGGCGCTTTCATAGTGCGGGTGCAAACGGCGCAGGACGTGCATCGCGGCCTGCTCGCGCGCGTTCTTGCTCTCGCCGAAGCTGACGCCGCCGGTGTGCAGCACAAAGGTGTCGAGCAGGTGCAGGTTGCGCCAGCCGGCCTTCGCTGCCCGCTGGCAGAAGTCATTTTCCTCGCCATAGCCCTTGCCGAAGTTGTCGCTGTCGAACAGGCCCAGCTGGCGCAGGCAGTCGCGGCGGATATACATGCAAAAGCCGACCCCGGTGGGCACGTCGACCACGGCGCCGGGGTTGGTCTGCGCGCACAGCGCGTCGAGCGTGGCGCTGTCGTAGCCGGCGGGCAGTTCGTTGGCTGCGCAAAAGCGCGGGTAGCTGCAGATGGTGGCGTTGTTCGACAGCGGCGTGACCGAGGCGATCCGGCGGTCGCCATAGGCGGCGCGGCGCAGGCGGTCGAGCCAGTCCGCGTTGACCTCGGTGTCGTTGTTGAGCAGCAGCACGTCGTGGCTGTCCGACAGGGCCATGCCGCGGTTCACGCTGGCCACAAAGCCCAGGTTCTCAGGGTTTTCCAGCAGCGTGATGCGGCTGTCCTGCGCGGCCCGGGCGCGCAGCCAGGCAGCGAGCTCGGGCTCGGGGCTCGCGTCGTTGATGACGATCAGGCGGTACGCGCTCTGGCAGCGGCTGGAGAGCACCGAATCGACGCAGCGGCGGGTGTCCGCGAGCCCCCGGTACACCGGAACGATGATGTCCACCGGGTGCCCGGACACGGCAATGGGCGCAGGCACTGCCTGGGCGCTGCGCTGGCGTGGTGCCCGGGCCAGCAACCGGTCGATGCGCATCTTGGCATGGACCAGGGGACGGGTGGCGCGGAACACGGCGGAGTTCTCCATGGTCTTCAGAGGTTGCTGCAAACGCGGGGTTTCACATTGCCAGTTGGCTCATTGCTGCACGCGCTGCCTGCTTGCAAGGAACTGGCCCGGAGCGCCGTTGATGCAAGTCAGCCAGGGAATGCGGCATGCCGAAATTATGCGGGCGGGGGCAGCGCATGACGCGCTGAAGACAGGGACAATCGCGGCCCTGATGACTTCTCTTTCTCTCTGCGGTTTGGCCGTCTCGGTGGTCAGCCATGGCCATGGCGCGCTGGTGCAGCGTCTGCTGGACGACTTGGCACAGCTGAGCAGCGCCACGGTGCGGCGCGTCGTGCTCACGCTGAACCGGCCCGAGGCCCCGCCCTTGCCGCCCGCCGGTGGCTGGCCCTTTGCGTTGCAGCTGCGCTGCAATACCCGGCCGCTGGGCTTTGGCACCAACCACAACCGGGCCCTGGCGGGCGCGGCCGAGCCCTTTGTCTGTGTGCTGAACCCGGATATCGCGCTCACCGCTGGCGACCCTTTCGCCGCGCTGGTGCAGGCTGCCGGGGCGCCGGGAATTGGCTGCGCCTACCCGGTGCAAGTCGATGCCCGGGGCCGCGCGCAAGACAGCGAGCGCGCGTTGCCCACGCCCCGGGCCCTGTGCCGCCGCCACATGGGCGGGCGCAAGGAAACCACGGTGGATTGGGTCAACGCCGCCTGCCTGGTGCTGCCGCAGCCGGTGTGGCAGTCGCTCGGCGGGTTTGACGAGGCTTTCTTCATGTACTGCGAAGACGTCGACCTGTGCCTGCGTCTGCGCCTGGCCGGCTTCAGTCTGGCGCGCGCGCCGGCGCAGCTGATGCATGCAGGCCAGCGGGCCAGCGCGCGGCGGCTGAACCATCTGCGCTGGCATCTGCAAAGCCTCTGGCGGCTGTGGCAATCGCCCGTGTACCAGCAGGCACAGCAGTTACCCGCAGCGCAGCGCAGCGCCATCGGCGGTAGTATCGACGCTCCATGATTTGGTTGTCTGTGGTGGGTTTCTTGGTTGCGGCGCTGGCGGCAGCGCTTATCGTGCGCTGGGGTCGCGAGCATGCGATGGCCTATGGCAATGCCATGCCGCAGCGCTTTCACTTGGGCGATATTCCCCGCCTCGGCGGGGCCGCGCTGCTGGCCGGTATGGCCGTGGGTTGGGGGCTGGGGGTCTGGCAGTCCTGCCAGGGTGACCCGGGGTCGCTGCGCCTGGGCCCCTGGGTAGGCAACTGGCTGCTGGTCTTGCTGCCCGCTGCGCTGGGCGGCATTGCCGAGGACATGACGCAGCGCCTGCCGGTGCGCTATCGGCTGGCGCTGACCGGCGCGTCCGGCGCGCTGGCGGTGCTGCTGCTCGACCTCGCCCTGCCCCGCCTGGGTTGGCCCTGGCTCGACACCATGCTGCGCGCAGCCCCCTGGCTCGGCGCTGCCATCGCGATGCTGGCGGTCACCGGCCTGCCGCATGCGTTCAACATCATCGACGGCTACAACGGCCTGGCGGGCATGGTCGCGCTGATCCTCTGTCTGGCCCTGGCCCACGTGGCGTTGCAGGTCGGCGACCGCGCGCTGGCCGCGCTGCTCGTGTCCACCGCCGCAGCCACCGCGGGTTTTCTGATCTGGAACTACCCGCGCGGCATGCTGTTTGCCGGCGACGGCGGGGCCTACGTCTGGGGCGTGGTGATTGCGCTGGCCAGCATTTCGCTGGTGCAGCGCAATCCCGCCGTATCGCCATGGTTCCCGATGCTGCTGTTGATCTATCCGGTCTGGGAGACGGTTTTCTCGATCTATCGCAAGGCCGTGCGCGGCGTCTCGCCCGGCGTGGCCGACGCGCTGCATTTTCACCAGCTCATCTACCGGCGCATCGTGCGCGGCGTGTTTCACGACGACGAATCACGCCGGGTGCTGATGCGCAACAACCGCACCTCGCCTTATCTGTGGGGCTTTACGCTGCTCACCGTCGTGCCCGCCATCCTGTTTTGGAACAACACCCCCCGGCTGATGGGGTTTTGTGGCCTGTTCGTGGTCAGCTATGTGCTCGCCTACCTGGCCATCGTGCGGTTCAAGGTGCCGCAGTGGTTGCGCCGCTGAGCCCTACGGAGCGCGGAGTCCGGCACCGGCGTCAAATCACGCTGCGCAGCGCCACCGGGGCCTGGCCGGGGCCGGCCGACTGCACCAGGCTGCGCAGCAGGGCCTCGGCGTCGGTCGCTGCGTGCAGCAAATCCATCTGCCACTCGCTCATGAAGCCGCTGGCCACGCTGGTGCGCAGAAAGCCCATCAGGCCGTCGTAGTAGCCCGCCACGTTGAGCAGGCCCAGCGGTTTGTCGTGGTAGGCGAGTTGGCGCCAGGTCCAGACCTCGAACAGTTCCTCGAAGGTGCCGATGCCGCCGGGCAGGGCGACGAAGGCGTCGCTGCGCTCGGCCATCATGGCCTTGCGCTCGTGCATGGTCTGCACGATGTGCAATTCGTCGCAGCGGCGGTTGGCGAGTTCCTTGTCCACCAGCGTTTGCGGGATCACGCCCACGACGCGGCCTCCCGCCAGGCGTGCGGCCTCGGCGACCACGCCCATGAGGCCGCTGCTGCCCCCGCCGTACACCAGTTGGCCGCCATGGGCCCCGATCCAGCGGCCCACCGCTTGCGCGGCCTGGGCAAAGGCCGGGTCTGCGCCGGGGCGCGAGCCGCAGTACACACAGAGGGAGAAAGCCGGATCAGCCATGGAAAAACCTCTGGAAAACCGCCGCCCCCCAGATGCTCGTGCACAGGAGCAGCGCCAGCAGCACCGCCGCGCTGCCCATGTCCTTGGCGCGCTTGGACAGGTCGTGCCATTCGGGTCCGATGCGATCGATGGCGGTCTCGATTCCCGTGTTGAGCAGTTCCACGATCATCACGATCACGACCGAACCCGCGAGCAGCGCCGCTTCGACCCAGTTGCGTCCGACCCAGATCGACAAGGGCAGCAGGACCACCGCGGCAATGGCCTCCTGGCGAAAGGCTTTCTCGCCCCAGCCGGCGCGCAGTCCCTCCAGGGAATAACCCGCAGCGTGCCAGATGCGGTTCAGGCCCGAGCGGGCCTTTTGCGGGTTGACCGGGACTGTCGGGGAAGGCGGGGGAGATGCGGACATGCGGCTATTTTTTCGGAATTTCGCAGCGCACCAGCCGGGTGCCGGCGAGCGCGTCGTGCCAGAACTGCCGCTGCGGGTGGAAGCGGCTCAGCACGGCCCACAGCGCCACCCAGCCGAGCACGGCGACTGCGGCCTCTTCCCCCGAGAGCGAGAACGGGGCCGCAACCGCCAGCGGCGGCAGAAACCAGAGCCAGCTGAGCACATAGCGCAGCAGGGCGCGGACCTGAGTGGGGGGGTTGCCGGCCCGGTCGAGCACGCGGATGCGCCAAGTCTTTTGCGCGAGGGTCTGGCCCCGGGCCCAGAACCAGGTGAAATAAATGCCGAACACGACGAACAGGAAAGCCTGCAATGCATGGCGGTTGTCCAGGGCGTTGCGCGTCTGGCTCAGGGCGCCGAACAGGTAGCCCGCAATGAAGACCACCCCGCACAGCAGCAGTCCCTCGTACAACCAGCAGGCCATGCGGCGCCAGAGGCCGGGGGCGGAATCGGCGCGCGGCGTGCGGGCGCAAGGGGAAGCGGGCATGGGGGCGGGACGGGGCAGCAGCTTGCAGAGTTACTGAGGATGCAGGGCCGCGTTGTCGGGGAGGGCGGCAGCGGGGGAGCCTTCACCGGCGCCAGCCCCGGCACCCAGTGGCGGCAGGGCGGTCGGAACGGCCACGGACGCGGCCACGGGTGCGGCCTCCACGCCGGTGAACGCGGCCGGCGGGCTTTGCGGGGCGTTGCCCGCTGGCGGCGGGGGCGCCGCCAGAGCCGCCGGAACGACCGGAGCCGCCGCACGGGGGGACTGGGCGACGACCGGCGCGATCTTGGGCGCGTTCGGCCGGCCGGGGTTGGCCTGCGTCGCAGCCGGCACCTGGGCCAGCTTCTTGGGCGACACGGGGTGCAGGGCCGTCGCAGCGCCCACGGGCCTGGGCGCCGCCCGCGCTGCGAGTGCGCGCCGTTCTTCATCGGACAGGGCCTGGTAGGCCTCCCACTGCGCGCGTTTGTCGTCGCGCGCCAGGCGGGTGGTGACGGCGTAATTCAGCCGGGCCTGGTTGCGCTGCTGCGCGCTCAGGTTGGCCCAGTCCGTGATGCGCTCGCGAAACTTCTCCCGCTCCTGCTCCGACAGGGCCGGGTAGCTCGCCGCGAGCGTCAACCAGCGGCGTTTCTGGGCCTCGCTGATGCGTGCCCAACGCTCGGCGAGCGGGTCCAGCGCCAGCTTCTGCTGCGTGCTCAGGGTTTCCCAGCCCGGGCCCGCTTCGGTCTGCGGCTGGGCGTCCGCAGCCGGCACCGCCGGAGCCGGGACGCCATGGCGATCCGGATTCGCCGCTGCGGCTTCGGCCCGCGTCTGCAAGAGGGTGCTCGGCGCCATGCGCATCCGTACCCACACGGGTCCGGCCACGGCGGCAAGCACGCCCAGGAGCGCCAAAGCCAGCACGAAGGCTGGCTGGATGCGGGG
>NZ_AFAL01000017.1 GCF_000193225.1 Verminephrobacter aporrectodeae subsp. tuberculatae At4
CATGGCGCGCAGCTGGGCGCCCACCACTTCGATGCTGTGCTCGGCGGTGTTGCGCCGGCGTGCCGTCATGCTCGGGTAGTTCAGGCGGCCTTCCTCGATGAACATCTTGGCGTAGTCGCCGTTCTGGATGCGCTTGAGGGCATTGCGCATGGCGGCGCGCGACTGCTCGTTGATGACTTCGGGGCCGGTCACGTACTCGCCGTACTCGGCGTTGTTCGAGATCGAGTAGTTCATGTTGGCAATGCCGCCTTCGTAGATCAGATCGACGATGAGCTTGAGCTCGTGCAGGCATTCGAAGTAGGCCATCTCGGGAGCGTAGCCCGCCTCGACCAGGGTTTCGTAGCCCATTTTGATCAGCTCGACGGCGCCACCGCACAGCACGGTCTGCTCGCCGAACAGGTCCGTCTCGGTTTCCTCCTTGAAGTTGGTCTCGATGATCCCGGCCTTGCCGCCGCCGTTGGCCATGGCGTAGCTCAGGGCCAGCTCGCGTGCCTTGCCGGATTGGTCCTGGTGCACCGCCACCAGATGCGGCACGCCGCCGCCCTGGGTGTAGGTGCTGCGCACGGTGTGGCCAGGGGCCTTGGGTGCGACCATCCACACGTCCAGATCGGCGCGGGGAACGACCTGGTTGTAGTGCACGTTGAAACCATGGGCGAAGGCCAGGGAGGCGCCCTGCCGGATGTGCGGCGCCACGTTGTTGCGGTAGACCTCGGCGATTTGCTCGTCGGGCAACAGGATCATGGCCACGTCGGCGGCCCGCACCGCGTCGTTGACCTCCATCACGGTCAGGCCGGCCTTGCCCACCTTGTCCCACGAGGCGCCCCCCTTGCGCAGGCCGACCACGACTTTGACGCCGCTGTCGTTCAGGTTTTGTGCATGCGCGTGGCCCTGCGAGCCGTAGCCGATGATGGCGACGGTCTTGCCCTTGATCAGGCTCAGGTCACAGTCTTTGTCGTAGAAAACTCTCATGGGTTGCTCCGGTTGAAATGCGTTGTCGGGGTTGGATGAGGAACGGGGGATTGTGTTACACGCGCAGAATGCGCTCGCCGCGGCCGATGCCGCTGGCGCCGGTGCGGATGGTCTCCAGGATGGCGCTACGGTCCATGGCCTGCAGGAAGGCGTCGTTCTTGGCCTGGTCGCCCGTGAGCTCGATCGTGTAGCTTTTTTCGGTCACGTCGATGATGCGGCCGCGGAAGATGTCGGCCATGCGCTTCATCTCCTCGCGCTCCTTGCCCACCGCGCGCACCTTCACCAACATGAGCTCGCGCTCGGTGTAGGCGCCTTCGGTGAGGTCCACCACCTTGACCACTTCGATGAGGCGGTTCAGGTGCTTGGTGATCTGCTCGATGACATCGTCGGAGCCCGTGGTCTGTATGGTCATGCGCGACAGCGATGCGTCCTCGGTGGGCGCCACGGTGAGCGATTCGATGTTGTAGCCGCGGGCAGAGAACAGGCCCACGACGCGCGACAGCGCGCCGGGTTCGTTTTCGAGCAGGACGGCAATGATGTGTTTCATGGTCTCGGATTCCTCTTTTCGCTGCCCTCCCCCGTGCACGGTAATGCACGGGCTTGGCAGGCAATAGATTCGTCAAAATTTGCTGGCCGCTCGGGCCGGCTTCGGCTCAGAGGTCTTCCGACCCGAGCAGCATTTCGGTAATGCCCTTGCCGGCCTGCACCATCGGGAACACGTTCTCTGTAGGGTCGGTGCGAAAGTCCATGAACACCGTGCGTTCCTTGAGCTTGCGGGCCTCGCGCAATGCGGGTTCCACGTCCTCGGGGCGCTCGATGAGCAGGCCCACATGGCCGTAGGCCTCGGCCAGTTTCACGAAGTCGGGAAGCGCGTCCATGTAGCTGTGGCTGTAGCGGCCGGAGTACTCGATCTCTTGCCATTGGCGCACCATGCCCAGGTAGCGGTTGTTCAGCGAGCAGATTTTGATCGGCGTGTTGTACTGCAGGCAGGTCGAGAGTTCCTGGATGTTCATCTGCACCGAACCTTCGCCGGTGATGCAGAACACTTCGGACGCGGGCCGGGCCAGCTTGACGCCCATGGCGTAGGGAATGCCCACGCCCATGGTGCCCAGGCCGCCGGAGTTGATCCAGCGGCGCGGTGCGTCGAAGCGGTAGTACTGCGCGGCCCACATTTGGTGCTGGCCCACGTCGGACGTGACGTAGACGTCCGCGTCCCGGGTCATCTTCCACAGCGTTTCGACCACGTACTGGGGCTTGATGACCTCGGGGCTGCCCATGTCGTACTTGAGGCAGTCGCGCCTGCGCCAGCCCTCGATGGTCTCCCACCATGCCGCCAGCGCGCCGGCGTCGGGGCGGGTGCTGCTTTCGCGGACCATGGCGATGAGTTCGGTGAGAACGTCCTTCACGTCGCCGACGATCGGGATGTCGACCTTCACGCGCTTGGAAATGCTCGACGGATCGATATCCACATGAATGATCTTGCGGTCGTTCTGCGCGAAATGCTTGGGGTTGCCGATCACGCGGTCGTCGAATCGGGCGCCCACGGCGAGCAGCACGTCGCAGTGCTGCATGGCATTGTTCGCCTCGATCGTTCCGTGCATGCCCAGCATGCCCAGGAACTTGCGCTCCGACGCGGGGTAGGCGCCCAGGCCCATCAGCGTGTTGGTGACCGGGTAGCCAAGCAGGTCGACCAGCGTGCGCAGCTCGTGCGCAGCGTTGCCCAGCAGCACGCCGCCGCCGGTGTAGATATAGGGGCGTCGGGCCGCGAGCAGCAGGTGCAGTGCCTTGCGGATCTGGCCAGCATGGCCTTTGCGCACCGGGTTGTACGAGCGCATTTCCACGGTTTGCGGATAGCCTTTGTAGACCGCTTTCTTGAAAGAGACATCCTTCGGAACGTCCACCACCACGGGGCCGGGGCGGCCGGTGCGGGCAATGTGAAAAGCCTTCTTCATCACCAGGGCCAGATCGCGCGGGTCCTTGACGAGGAAGTTGTGCTTGACGATGGGGCGCGTGATGCCGACGGTGTCGCATTCCTGGAAGGCGTCGAGCCCAATGGCGGGCGTGGGCACCTGGCCGGAGATGATCACCATGGGAATGCTGTCCATGTACGCCGTGGCGATGCCGGTGACTGCATTCGTCAGCCCGGGGCCCGACGTGACAAGCGCGACGCCGACTTCGCCCGTGGCACGGGAATAGCCGTCGGCGGCATGCACCGCGGCCTGCTCATGGCGCACCAGCACATGCTCGATGCTGTCTTGCTTGTAGAGCGCGTCGTAGATGTAGAGGACCGCGCCACCGGGGTAGCCCCAGATGTACCGGACGCCCTCGGCCTGCAGCGCCTTGACGAGGATTTCAGCGCCCATCAGGTCCTCCGGGAGGTCGCCGTCAGCGGGGGAGCGCTTGCCTTGTGCGGCAGCAACTGCCGAGTCGAGTTCTGCCTTGGAGATTTCCATGATCAACCTTTGTGAATTTCTCTGACGAAAAACCTTGGGTGCTCCTCGCACGCGCCCTTGTGGAGCCGGCTTGGAACTCGAGGCCAGGGACATGGGCGGGGTGTTGTCGCGCCGGACCGTGACCTGTTTTGCCTTTTGAATTGCAGCGGCGATTATGCACTGCAGCCGCTGCGCAAGCGCTCCTCGGGTGAAGCGGATTTCAAAATTTGCGCCATCGTCGTCGAGCGGTTGGCCGATCGCGGCGTGCGCCCAGGTGACGACGACAAAGAAGGGCGGAGCGATCATCACGCCGCGTTGCGCTTGAACGCATTGCCAAAATCGCCGTGTCTGCCCGGTGCCCACCGCCGCTTGGCACGGGTTGGGCACGGCTTGCATCGATCGCGTGGACAGCCGCAGGGCCGCCCAACCGACCGTCCCCCCGGGCTCAGGCTTGAGCGGCCCGGTCAACCGGGGCAAAGCCTGAAAGTCCCCGCCCCGGACCTGGTTTTTTGAAAATCGGCCACTCGATACACTTGGCAATATAATAGCGGGCGGTTGCTCCGATCCAAGGTGCACTGGTCAACGCGCATCCGGCTTGCAGAAGCTTGTTGCCGTGGCTTTCCAAGATTCTGTCTGTCCCAATAGGAAATCGAAATGAAAACCTCTCTCGTTCTGGCCGCTCTGGTTGCTGCTGCACTGACCGCTGCTTGTGACAAAAAGGAAGAGCCGGCTCCTGCTCCCGTGGAAGCTCCGGCTCCCGCAGCAGAGCCTGCTGCTCCCGCAGCGGAGCCCGCCGCTCCGGCTCCTGCAGCAGAACCTGCCCCTGCGGAGCCTGCCGCTCCTGCGGCCTCCGAAGCCCCCGCAGACGCTGCGGCGACCGGATCTTCCGCAGCCAAGTAAAGCCGCGCTACAGGCTCGGGGCCGGTTACGACACCGGCCTGTTCGCATGCCAGAGGCCCCGTACCGAATGGTCGGGGCCTTCCCATATGCGCCCGGGATGGGTGCGCCCTTGCGGATGCAAGGGCCGCATGACATGAGCCATGCAGTCGCTGTGCCGTGGCGTGGCGTGGCGTGGCGTGCATGGCACGCCCCCGGCCCGTGTCCGGGCCCGATGGGATCAC
Organism: Verminephrobacter aporrectodeae subsp. tuberculatae At4; assembly: GCF_000193225.1. GTDB lineage: Bacteria > Pseudomonadota > Gammaproteobacteria > Burkholderiales > Burkholderiaceae_C > Acidovorax > Acidovorax aporrectodeae. The sequence continues at coordinate 4,523 of NZ_AFAL01000017.1, forward strand.
CGACTTGCCCGCCGGGCTCGTCAGCGACTCAAGCGGGGGGATTCGGCCAATGCCAATCGGCGACCAGCAGCACCACCTTGCAGCCGGCCACCCGGCTTGCTATCACCGACCGGGTGCCGCCGATGTGGGTGCTTTTGCCGCATCGGCGTCGCTGCCGGAGGCAAGCGTTTGCGCCGGCGTGGCAGGGAGATACAACGGACCGCGTTGACCGCAACCGGGAAGGATCGCCGCACTGGCAGCAAGGGCAAGCGTCCTGACTAGAATCGGGGAAACTCTCAGCATGCGTAAATTGTAATGACCGACCTCGAATTCATGGACCGCGCCGAAAAACTGCTTCTTGCCGTCGAGCGCTGTTGCGATCGCATCAACGAAACCTCGGACGCCGATGTGGACAGCCAGCGCTCGGGCGGCATGCTGACCCTGACCTTTCCGGATCGCAGCCAGATCGTGGTGAATCTGCAAAAACCGCTGCACGAAGTCTGGATGGCCGCCCGCTCGGGAGGCTATCACTACCGCTTCGACGGCAATGCGTGGCAGGACAGCAAGGGGGCAGGGGAGTTTTTCGCATGCCTGAGCCGTGATGCATCCCGACAATCCGGACTGCCATTGGAGTTTGCTGCCTGAGCGAATCGCCGCGCGGGCCGAGACCGGGCGTGGGCGGCAGACCGCTCAGTTGCGGAACAATTCGAGGATCCGGTTTCGTTCTTCGGATGGTGGCGCGGCGGCGGGCGACGCCGATTGCCCCTCGGGGCCGACACGGGTGACCCCTGCATTGCGCGCATATTCCTCATAGAACCACTCGCCCCCCACGTTCACGACCCCGGCGGGTACGGGCAATTCCGCCACGGGAACGCCCTTAAGCGCGCGTTCCATGAAGCGAATCCATACCGGCAGGCTGAGGCCCCCGCCCGTCTCGCGGCTGCCCAGATTGCGTGGGGTGTCGTAGCCAATCCACGTGACGGCCGTGATGGTCGGCTGAAAGCCCGCAAACCAGGCGTCCATC
>NZ_AFAL01000016.1 GCF_000193225.1 Verminephrobacter aporrectodeae subsp. tuberculatae At4
CGAAGGTGACCGGCAGCGTCAGCAGCACGAGCACCGGCCGCAGCACTGCGTTGAACAGGCCGATGGTGAAGGCCGCGATCAGCGCAGCGGAAAAGCTCCTGACTTCCACGCCGCTGTAAACCGAGGTCACGAACAGCAGCGCTGCGGCGCAGAGCAGCCATTTCAAAAAGAGTTTCATGGCCAGGGCAGGCCGCGCGCGCGGGTCAGTGGCCGTCCGCCGCAGACTCGGCGCCCGCGCGGCGCGCAAGAATGATCTTGCCGGCGAGCAGCACGAGCAGGGCGCCCGCGACGCTCGCGCCGTACTTGATCGGGCTGCTCACCGCGCCGCTCGCGCCATTGAGCGGCAGCTTCAGCATCCATTGCCATTTGCCAGGGTCGGTCAATACGGGGTCGGTGACGAGCATGTCGCCCGCAATCCAGCCCAGCAGCATGCCGCCCAGCGTGATGATCATCGGAAAGCGCTCCATGAGCCGAATGACCAGCTGGCTGCCCCAGACGATGATGGGGATCGAGATCAACAGGCCGAGCACGACCAGCAGGAACGAGTGCTCGCCCGCGCTCTGCGCCGCGCCGGCGATGGCGATCACGTTGTCCACGCTCATCACCAAGTCGGCCACGATGATGGTCTTGATCGCCGCCAGCAGCTTGTCGCTGCCCTGGACGTCGCCATGGCCTTCCTCGTCGGGAGCCAGCAGCTTGACGCCGATCCACAGCAGCAGCAGCGCGCCCACGACCTTGAGGAACGGCAGCGCCAGCAGGGTCACGGCGAAGGCGACCAGAATCACGCGCAGCACGATGGCCCCGGCCGTCCCCCAGAGGATTCCCCGGGTTCTCTGCGCCGGGGCCAGCCTGCGGCAGGCCAGAGCGATGACCACGGCGTTGTCTCCACCCAACAGAATGTCGATGAGGATGATCTTGCCGAGTGCGATCCAGAAGTCGTGCGAAACCAGAAAGTCCATAAATTCCTCGATGTCAGTGCGCGCGAAAGGGAGGGCCTGCGGCCGGGGAATCAGGACTGCCCACCCTGCCGGAGGGTGTGAGCCCAAGCGAAGGAAGAGATGGCCCCGATCGGCCCGCAGCGGGCCCATCAAAGGTCTTGCCCGGTTCGGCGCCTGAACGGTCTGCCAAACCCGGACCGCCGGAAGCGACACTGCGCTTCGGATTGATGACGATTCCGATGCCCTGCACCACAGCCGCCGGAGGCGGGCCGGAGCGCAAATCAGGAACTACTCCCCTCCGAATGCGCGATTGGAACATCGCCAGCGCGCGCACGCAAGCCGCAACGGCGGCAAATTTGTCCCGGTGACGGCGGCGAGCGGACAGAGGAAAGGGAGGGGACTCAACCCAAGAGCGCCGAGCAGTCAATTCAAGAGCGCCGAACGCTCTGCCCCGGCATGGACATCGGCTGCGCCTGCGCAGCAGCCGCTGCCGGCGTTTGGGCGGCGTCCGCAGCGCCCGACGTGGAACAACCCGCGCAGCGGCTGCAGCCACCGCCGCAACCCGGGGCCTCCTGCGCCATCGCGGGGTGCACCCGTTGCAGCCACCGGCGCAGGCGGGCGGGCATCCAGCGCCACAGCACATACGCAGCCGCCAGGGCCACGATCAGCGCGCTGATCCATTGCTGCGTCATGCGCCGCCTCCCAGCGCCAGGGCGACGCGGTACGTGACGTAGCTGGCGCCGTAGGCGAGCACGAACAAATAGCCCGTCATGAGCAGCGGATAGCGCCAGCTATTCGTCTCGCGCCGCACGGCGGCGATGGTGGAGATGCACTGCGGCGCGAACACGTACCACGCCATGAGCGACAAGGCCGTCGCGAGGGACCAGGATCCGGTGATCAGCGCCTCCAACTGCTTGGCCGCCTCGTCCCCCGTGGCGGACAGCGCGTACACCGTCCCCAGGGCGCTGACTGCAACCTCGCGCGCGGCCATGCCGGGAATCAGCGCGATGGCGATCTGCCAGTTGAAGCCGATGGGGGCCACGATCGGCTCCAGCCACCGACCCAACTGGCCCGCGTAGCTGTAGGTGATGGCCGCCTGCTGCGCCCCCGGCGGCGCTGCGGGGTAGGTGGACAGGAACCACAGCAGCACGGTGATGGCCAAAATGATGCCCCCCACCCGCCCGATGAAAATCATCGCCCGCTCGTACAGGCCAAACGCCAGGTTGCGCAGGCTGGGCCAGCGGTACGCGGGCAGTTCCATCATCAGCGGCGCGGCCCGCGTGTCGCTGCGCGCCAGCTGGGTCACCGCGGCCGCCGCCATGGCGCTGGCGATGCCCACGAGGTACAGGCTGAAAAGCACCACCCCCTGGAGGTTGAAGACGCCCGCCAGCGTGCGCTCGGGGATGAAGGCGGCGATCAGCAGGGCGTACACCGGCAGGCGCGCGGAGCAGGTCATGAGCGGGGCGATCATGATGGTCACCAGCCGTTCGCGCCACTGGGTGATGGAGCGCGTCGCCATCACCCCCGGAACGGCGCAGGCAAAGCTCGACAGCAGCGGGATGAACGAGCGCCCGGACAGGCCCACCGTGCCCATCACGCGGTCCAGCAGGAACGCGGCCCGCGGCAGGTAGCCCGAATCCTCCAGCGCCAGGATGAACAGGAACAGGAACAGGATCTGCGGCAGGAACACCAGCACGCTGCCCGCGCCGGCCAGAACGCCGTCGGTGAGCAGGCTGCGCAGGGGGCCGTCGCCCATGCCTGCGTTCACCTGCTCGGTGAGCCAGGCCATTCCCGCTTCGATCCAGGACTTGGGCAATTCGGACCAGCTGAAAACCGCCTGGAACATCAGAAACAGCGTGGCCGCGAGGACCAGCAGACCCCAGACGGGGTGCAGCAGCAGCGCGTCGATGCGGTCGTCCATGCGCAGACCGCGCGCCGGCACGCGCACCGCGAGGCCCATGATCCGCCGCACCTGCTCGTGGGTGCGGATGACCTCGGCCTGCGTCTCCAACCCGTCCGCATCCGGCGCCGGGAGCGCCGCCACGGGCGCTTGCACGGAGCGCTGCGGCGACGGCATGGTCTCCAGCCACTGCAGCAGTTCCCTGGCGCCGTCGCCGCGCACCCCCACGGTGGCCAGCACGGGCAGGCCGAGTTCGCGCTCGAGCACCGCGCGGTCTATGGCGATGCCCTGGTGCTCGGCCAGATCCATCATGTTGAGCACCAGCACCATGGGCAGGCCCAGGGCGCGCACCTCGAGCACCAGGCGCAGGTTCAGGCGCAGGTTGGTCGCGTCCGTGACGCAGACCAGCACGTCGGGCGCGGGCTCTCCGGTCCGCGCGCCGCGCACGATGTCACGGGTGATGGCCTCGTCCAGGCTGCGCGCATGCAGGCTGTAGGCACCCGGCAGATCCAGCACCCGCACGCGCCGGCCGGAGGCGGTCTGCAACAGGCCCTCCTTGCGCTCCACGGTCACGCCCGCGTAGTTGGCCACCTTCTGGCGCGCGCCGGTGAGCAGGTTGAACAGCGCGGTTTTGCCGCAGTTCGGGGTGCCCAGCAGCGCAATGCGCAGGGGCGGCGTGGCAAGGGTCTGTGTGCTCATCATGCCTCCCGGCCGGAAGTCTGCGGCGGCTGCGCCACCAAGTCCTGCGGGCCCTGCAAGCGCACCTGCACCATGGACGCTTCCCTGCGCCGCAGGGCAAAAGTGCTCTGCCCCACGCGCACCGCGATGGGGTCTGCCCCCACCCCGCCGCGCGCGAGTACGCGCACCGCCTCACCCGGCAGAAAACCGATTTCCAGCAAGCGCAAGAGAACGCCCTGCTCCAGCGCGTCGCTGGCCGGCAGCAGTCCCGTGACCACCGCCTGGGCGTGCAGGGGCAGGGAATCGAGCCCTGCGCGGGCAGGTCCGGCGCCGGAATGCGGCAACGCTGCGGCGTCAATGTTCATGGTCTTCATGCTGCCCCGCCTTGATACTACAAACAATAGCGATTCGTATTCTAGCAACTCCTGCGGAGCAAACCCGCCTGCGCGCCCCGACAGGCCCGTCGCGCCGCAGTTGCCCGTCGTGCATCCGGCTGTCTCAGCAAACCCCGATGCCCTTGAACGCCCCCGTGGCGAT
>NZ_AFAL01000015.1 GCF_000193225.1 Verminephrobacter aporrectodeae subsp. tuberculatae At4
TCGAACACAGGACGCTGCGGGTGCGCATGCCCGGTGTCCTTGCCGGGCGCCGGTGTTTTGGCGCCCGTGGGGACGAACTCAGCAGCCAGCCGTACCATGGGGCCAGCGGTTCCTACGGGGTGGAGCGGACGGTTCGGCCTTTGGCACATCGCCAGGGCCCGGAGGGAGGTCATCCAGGGAGAGATGCTTGCGGCTTGGCAAAACCAGCTGCGCAGCGTCCGCTGGGCGGGGTAAGGCACGACTGATCCCCAGCGCCTGCCCATACCGGGGAGGGATGCGCAGGCAAAGACAGGCCGGTTCTGCATGCCGCGCATCATAGCGCGGCATCTGTAGCTTCATTCCGGGCGGGGCGCTGGCAATTGCGCTTCGCCGGACCCGGGGGGAACGACGCTGGTGCTCTCCTGCATTTCGGCTGTGCGCTCGTCCATTGCTTCGCGCAGGGCCTTGCCGGGCCTGAAGTGCGGAACCCGCTTTTCCGGGATGGCCACCGCTTCGCCGCTGCGCGGATTGCGGCCCATGCGGGGCGGGCGGTGGTTGATCGAAAAGCTGCCAAAGCCCCGGATCTCGATGCGGTGCCCACGCACCAGGGCAGCGCCCATGGCGTCAAGAATGGTCTTGACGGCGTATTCGGCATCGTGGGGCGTCAGCTGACTAAAGCGGGCAGCCAGTTCTTCAACGAGGTCTGAGCGGGTCATGGAGTCCTGGGGAATGGGCTTGATCGGCATGGCTGGCCTGCATTATCAGCGGGCCCCCGCGCTCGACCGAAGCCCCGCCCGGCTGCCGCGTTTCCTGGGCAGCGCGCCCGCGCTCGGACCTTCGCTGCCCAGGGTTTTCTCTTGGCGGGTTCTCCGGTGCGCTTTACTTTTCCGCGTTGTCCAGCTTGGCGCGCAGCAGGGCGCCGAGGCTGGTCGTTCCGGCGCTCTCGCGCGTGGACTGCTGCGACAGGGTTTGCATGGCTTCCTGCTGGTCAACCATGTCCTTTTGCTTGATCGACAGCTGGATGTTGCGCGTCTTGCGATCCACATTCACCACCACGGCCGTGACCTCGTCGCCTTCCTTGAGCACGTTGCGCGCGTCTTCCACGCGGTCGCGGGAGATTTCCGAGGCGCGCAGGTAGCCCACGATGTCTTCGCCGAGTTCGATTTCGGCGCCCCGGGCGTCCACGCTCTTGACCTTGCCGGTCACCGTCTGGCCCTTGTCGTTCACGGTGACGAAGGTCGTGAACGGGTCGCCGTCGAGTTGCTTGATGCCCAGCGAGATGCGTTCGCGGTCCACGTCCACGGCGAGCACGATGGCCTGCACTTCCTGGCCCTTTTTGTAGTTGCGCACCGCGGCTTCGCCGGGTTCGTTCCACGAGAGGTCGGACAGGTGCACCAGGCCGTCGATGCCGGCAGCCAGGCCGACGAACACGCCAAAGTCGGTGATCGACTTGATGGGACCCTTGACGCGGTCGCCGCGCTTGGTGTCCTGGGCGAATTCCTGCCAGGGGTTGGCCTTGCACTGCTTCATTCCCAGGCTGATGCGGCGCTTGTCTTCGTCGATTTCCAGCACCATGACCTCGACGTCGTCGCCCAGCGCAACCAGCTTGGCGGGGGCGATGTTCTTGTTCGTCCAGTCCATTTCGGAGACGTGCACCAGGCCTTCGATGCCGGGTTCGAGTTCGACGAACGCGCCGTAGTCGGCGATGTTCGTGACCTTGCCGAACAGGCGCGTGCCCTGGGGGTAGCGGCGGCCGACGCCGAGCCAGGGGTCGTCGCCCATTTGCTTGAGGCCCAGGGAGACGCGGTTCTTTTCGGTGTCGAATTTGAGGATCTTGGCGGTGAGTTCCTGGCCCGCCGTGACCACTTCCGATGGGTGGCGCACGCGGCGCCATGCCATGTCGGTGATGTGCAGCAGGCCATCGATTCCGCCCAGGTCGACGAAGGCGCCGTATTCGGTGATGTTCTTCACCACGCCTTGCACGATGCTGCCTTCCTTGAGGGTTTCCATGAGCTTGGCGCGTTCTTCGCCCATCGAGGCCTCGACCACGGCGCGGCGGCTGAGCACCACGTTGTTGCGCTTGCGGTCGAGCTTGATGACCTTGAACTCCAGGGTCTTGTTTTCGTAGGGCGTCAGGTCCTTGATCGGACGGGTATCGATCAGCGAACCGGGCAGGAACGCGCGGATGCCGTTGACCAGAACGGTCAGGCCGCCCTTGACCTTGCCGCTGGTCGTTCCGGTGACGAATTCGCCCGATTCCAGGGCCTTTTCCAGGCTCATCCAGGAAGCCAGGCGCTTGGCGGTGTCGCGCGACAGGATGGTGTCGCCGTAGCCGTTTTCGATGGTGCCAATGGCCACCGAGACGAAGTCGCCCACCTGGACCTCGACCTCGCCCTTGTCGTTCTTGAACTCGTCGAGCGGCACGTAGGCCTCGGACTTGAGGCCGGCGTTGACCACGACGAAGCTGTGTTCCACGCGCACGACCTCGGCGGTGATGACTTCGCCCGGGCGCATTTCCGTGTGCTGCAGGGACTCTTCAAAAAGGGCGGCGAAAGATTCGGACATGTGTTTCCTTGGCCACAAACAGGGTTCCAGCAGCACTATTGCTGCTGTTTTTATCGCTGTCTGCGGTGATTTTTTGCGGGGCTACCGCGGTTCGGGTTAAACGATCCACACAACCGGTGCGCTGCTGCGCGGGAGGGGCTGCGTGGGCCTGTTTGCCAAGGCCTTGCGGCCCGGCATTCCTCAACCTTGCGCAGAAACTGCGAAAGGTTGGCGCGCCTGCCACTCGGCCAACACCCGGGCGACGGTTTCATCGATCGTCAAGTCGGAGTTGTCCAGAACCAGGGCGTCCTGCGCGGGCGTGAGGGGCGCGACGCTGCGGGAGCCGTCCCGCGCGTCGCGCGCCTGCAAGGCCGCGCAAAGGTCGTCGATGCTAGCCGAAAAGCCCTTTGAAATCAATTGCTTATGGCGGCGCTCGGCGCGGCGCTCGGCGCTGGCCGTCAAATAAATCTTGAGCGGGGCCTGCGGGAAGATCACCGTCCCCATGTCGCGGCCATCGGCCACCAGCCCCGGCAGGCGCAAAAAGCCGTGTTGCAGCGCCACCAGGGCCGCGCGCACGGCGGGCATGGCGGAGACGCGGGAGGCGTTCACGCCCACCTCTTCGGTGCGGATGGCCTGGCTCACGTCGTCGCTGCCAAGCAGCACCCGGTCGCCGGCAAAGCGCACGGGCAGGGTCTGCGCCAGCGCGGCGATGCGCGCTTCGTTGCCGGCGTCAGGCGCCAACCCCGCGCGCACTGCGGCCAGCGCGGTGGCGCGGTAGATCGCGCCCGAATCCAGAAAGTGGTAGCCCAGTTGCCGGGCCAGCGCGGCGGCCACGGTTCCCTTGCCCGAGGCCGTGGGGCCGTCGATGCAGATCACCGGGATGCGCCCGGCCGGCGCCTGCGCGAGCGCGAGCAGGGCCTCGAAGTAGTCCGGGAAGGTCTTGGCCACGCACCCGGGGTCCTGGATGCCACCGGCAGGCCGGCGGGGTTGAAGGCCACCAGCGAGAAGCACATGGCCACGCGGTGGTCGTCGAAGGTGGGGATGCTCGCGGCTTTCCAGTCCCGGGCCTGCGGCGGGGGCGTGATGCGGATGAAGTCCGCCCCTTCCTCGACGCTGGCGCCAAGCCTGCGCAGCCCGGTTGCCATGGCGGCGATGCGGTCGGTCTCCTTCACGCGCCAGCTCGCGATGTTGCGCAGCGTGCTGCTGCCCTGGGCGTACAAGGCCATGACCGCGAGCGTCATCGCGGCGTCGGGGATGTGGTTGCAGTCCATGTCGATGGCCTTGAGCGGCCATCCCTGTCCGGGCGCTGCGCGCTGGATATGTAGCCAGTTGGGTCCGCCCGTGACCACGGCGCCCATGGCACGCGCCGCATCCACGAAGCGGATGTCGCCCTGGATCGAATCCAGCCCCACGCCGCGCAGCGTGATGCCCTTGGGCTCGCAGGCGCTGGAGGCAATGGCGCCCAGTGCCACGAAATAGCTCGCCGACGAGGCGTCGGCCTCGACGTGGATGCTGCCCGGCGACTGGTAGCGGCTGCCCGCTGCGATCGTGAAGCGCTGCCAGTCCTGCTGCCCGACGACGATGCCAAAGCGCGCCAGGAGCGCGAGCGTGATCGCGATGTACGGCTTGGAGATCAGCTCGCCGAGCACTTCGATCACGATGTCCTGCGTGCCAGCGGCCAGCGGCAGCGCCATGAGCAGCGCCGTGAGGAACTGGCTCGATACGTCGCCGCGCACGCGGATGGGCGCGGTCAGCGCCGGGACGCCCGGCGTCTGCACGATGCGCAGCGGCGGGTAGCCGTCGGTTCCCAGGTAGTCGATGCGGCAGCCCATCTGGCGCAGCGCATCGACCAGGTCGCGAATCGGCCTCTCGTGCATGCGCGCGACGCCGCTGAGCTCGAACTCGCCGCCGAGCAGCGCAAGCGCCGCCGTGAGCGGGCGCATCGCGGTTCCGGCGTTGCCCAGAAAAAGTTTTGCAGGCGATCGCGGGGGGCGTCCGCCCAGGCCGGTGATGCGCACGCTGCTGCCGCCCGCCGCGTCAACGCTGCAACCGATCTCGCGCAGCGCGTCGAGCATCACGCGGGTGTCGTCGGACGCCAGCAGGTCGTGCACGGTGGTGCTTCCGCTGCTGAGCGCGGCCAGCAGCAGTACGCGGTTGGAAATGCTCTTTGAGCCGGGCAAGTGGACCTCGCCCCCTGCGGCGCTTAGCGCGGGGAGGTCGAGAAAGGCGGTGTCAAACATGGATGGGGAATGGGGGGATGGGTGCGGGCTACCGGAACGGGCGCAGCCAACTAACGCGGCTTTGTCCCTCTCTGAACGCCCATGCGCCAGTGGGTGCGGGTTTTGCTGGCCAGGGTCAGCATGTCCTCCAGGGCCTGCGCGTCGCCCTTTTCCATGGCCTGCTCGATCGCGTGCAGCGCCTGCCGGAACAGCCTGGACTGGGCGATCAGCTCTTCCCGGTTGGACAGCAGGATGTCACGCCACATCTTGGGGTCGCCGGCGGCGATGCGCGTGAAGTCCCGAAAGCCGGGCCCGGCGAGCGAGAGGAAATCGTCGCCGTCCGATTGCCCGGTGATGCTGTTCATCATGGCAAAGGCCAGCACGTGGGGCAGGTGGCTGACGGCCGCAAAGGCCATGTCATGCGCCTCGGGCAGCATGCTGGTCACGCGGCAGCCCAGCGCAACCCAGACGTCTTCGGCCTTTTGCAACTGGACCAGGAGGGTGTGTTCGGTCGGGGTCAGGATGACTTGGCGCCCGCTGTAGAGGCTGTCGTCGGCGTGCTCCACGCCAGAGACCTCGCGCCCGGTGATCGGATGCGCCGGAACGAACGAGCCCACCCGGTCGCGCAACGCGCGCTGCGCGGCCTGGACCACGTCCGCCTTGGTCGAACCGACGTCCATGATGAGCATCTGCGGCGTGACCAGGTGCTTGATGGCCTTGAGCGTGGCCTCGGTGGCGGCCACGGGGACGGCGAGCAGCACGATGTCGGCGCCCGAGACCGCGAGCAGGGCCGAGGGCGCTTCGACGTCGATCACGCCCAGTTGGCGCGCCCGGTCGGTGGTGGTGGGGGACTTGCTGTAGCCGACCACGCGCTGCACCAGGCCCGCTTTTTTCGCGGCCAGCGCGAACGATCCCCCCATGAGCCCGCAGCCGATCAGTCCCAATTGTTCGAACATGGCGGCTCCTCAGGGCGCGACCGGGTAGGCGCCCAGGATCTTGTAGAACGCGCACAAGCTGCGCAGCTCTTGCAGCGCCCGCGCCACATGGGGCTGGGTGGGGTGGCCGTCGAGGTCGATGTAGAAGTAGTACTCCCACTGGCCCGTGCGCGCGGGGCGCGATTCGAAGCGCGTCATCGACACGCCGTGGGTCTTGAGCGGAACGAGCAGGTCGTGCACGGCACCGGGCCGGTTGGGCACCGATACCACGAGGCTGGTGCAGTCCCTGTCCGACGGCGGCGGCGTCGGCAGCGTGTGCGGCAGGCAGATGACGGCAAAGCGCGTGCGGTTGTAGGCGTCGTCCTGAATGGCGTGCGCGACGATGTGCAGGCCGAACTGGGTGGCCGCCCGCTCGCTGGACAGGGCGGCCCATGCCGGGCAGGTGGTCGCCAGGCGCGCGCCTTCGGCGTTGCTCGATACCGGGCGGCGCTCGGCGTGCGGGAGCTGTTTGGCCAACCAGGACTGGCACTGCGCCAGCGCCTGCGGGTGCGCCAGAACGACCTCGATGCCGTCGAGCGAATTCGCCGTGCGCAGCAGGTTGTGCCGCACCAGCAGGCTGACCTCGCCCACGACGTGCGCAGGGGTGTGCAGGAACAGGTCGAGCGAGCGCGTGACCACGCCTTCGGTGGAGTTTTCCACGCCCACCACACCGTACTGCGCGCTGCCCGCGGCCGTGGCGTGGAAGACCTCGTCGAAATTGGCGCAGTACATCAGGTCGGCGGCGCCGCCGAAGAATTCGATCGCCGCCTGCTCGCAGAAGGTGCCTTCGGGCCCCAGCACCGCCACGCGCTGCGGCGCTTCGAGCGCCAGGCAGGCGGACATGATCTCGCGCCAGATGGCCGCAACGTGCGGGCCCTTGAGCGGGCCCGGGTTGGCGGCCTGGATCTTCTCGATGACCTGCGCCACGCGGTCGGGGCGGAAGAAGGACGTGCCTTCGCGCTTCTTGACCTCGCCCACCCGCTCGGCCACCCGGGCGCGCTGGTTCAGCAGCGTGAGCAGTTGCTGATCGAGCGTGTCGATCTGCACGCGCAGACTGGCCAGGTCGGGTGGGCTTGGCGGATGGTTCATGGACGGGGCCCGGTGTTCAGGCGTGTTTTTCTTCGAACTCGCGCATGTAGTCCACCAGCGCCTGCACGCCCGCCAGCGGCATGGCGTTGTAGATGCTGGCGCGCATGCCCCCCACGGACTTGTGGCCCTTGAGCTGCAACAGGCCGCGCTCGCGGGCGCCGGCCAGGAAAGCGTCGTTGCGCGTTTCGTCGCGCAGGAAGAAGGGGACGTTCATGCGCGAGCGGCAATTCGCGGCCACCTTGTTGACGTACAGCTGCGAGGTGTCGATGGCTTCGTAGAGCAGCGCGGCCTTGGCCATGTTGCGCTGCTCCAGGGCCGCCACGCCGCCGAGCGCGCCTTCGCGCTGGCGTCCGATCCACTGCAAGGTCAGGCCCGTCACGTAGATGCCCCAGGTGGGCGGCGTGTTGTACATGGACCGGTTGCGCGCCACGATCTGGTAGTCGAACGCGCTCGGGCAGGCGGGCAGCGCGTGGCCCAGCAAGTCCTCGCGCACCACGACCAACGTGAGGCCGGCGGGGCCGAGGTTCTTCTGCGCGCCGCCAAAGGCCAGCCCGACGCGTGACCAGTCCACCGGCCGCGACGCCACATGCGACGAAAAGTCGATGACCAATGGGGCGTCGCTGCCGAGCGCCCTGAGGTCGGGCAGTTGGTGGAACTCGATTCCGTGGATGGTCTCGTTGCTGCAAATATGCAGGTAGCTCGCCCCCCGGCTGAGCGTCCAGGTGGCGGGGTCGGGCAGGCGGGTGAAGCCGCTGTCCTCGGCCGAAGCCACCACGTTCACCTCCGATGCGTACTTGCGCGCCTCCTGCTGCGACTTCTGGCTCCAACTGCCCGTGACCACGAAATCGACGGCACCGGCGCGCGACAGGTTGAGCGGGACGATGGCGTTCTCAGCCAAGCCGCCGCCCTGCATGAACAGGATCTCGAAGTGCGCAGGCACGGCGAGCAAGGCGCGCAGTTCGGCCTGCGCCTGCTCGCAGAGGGACAGGAACTCCCGGCCCCGGTGGCTCATCTCCATCACACCCATGCCGCAGCCATGCCAATCCAGCATCTCGGCCGCAGCCTGTTCCAGGACTTCGGCGGGAATCGCGGCCGGGCCGGCCGAAAAGTTGTAAGGGCGCATCATGACCTATCGGCAGAAAGCATCTTGTGCTTATTGTATGGGCGCAGGCTGCTTGCATGGGCGCAAGCTGCTCCAGCTTTAATAGCGTCGTCGGTGCTGCCCTGAATGGTGTTTGCGTCGCAGGGCGACTCGCGCCGGGGCTTCAGACGTCCGGCGCGTCGCCGTCTGCGCTGCCTTCGCCATCGGTCTGCGCATCGGCCGCATTGGCATCGTTTTCGACGATGCGTTGCAGGCCCCCGAGCTTCGAGCCTTCGTCCAGCGCAATCAGCGTCACCCCCTGCGTGGCGCGGCCCAGCGCGCGGATCTCGGCCACCCGGGTGCGCACCAGAACGCCCTTGTCGGTGATCAGCATGATCTCGTCGTCGGCATGCACCAGCGTGGCTGCGACGACCTTGCCGTTGCGCTCGCTTTGCTGGATTGCGATCATGCCCTTGGTGCCGCGGCCATGGCGTGTGTACTCGACGATGCTGGTGCGCTTGCCGTAGCCGTTTTCCGTGGCGGTGAGCACGCTCTGCGTTTCGTCCTCGGCCACGAGCATGGCGATCACGCTCTGCCCGTCTTCCAGCATCATGCCGCGCACGCCGCGTGCCTGGCGACCCAGCGGGCGCACGTCGTTCTCGTCAAAGCGCACGGCCTTGCCGCCGTCGCTGAACAGCATCACGTCGTGCCGGCCGTCCGTGAGCGCGGCGCCGATCAGGTAATCGCCCTCGTCCAGGTTCACGGCAATGATTCCGCCCTTGCGCGGGTTGCTGAATTCGTCGAGTGCGGTCTTCTTGACCGTGCCCATGCTGGTCGCCATGAACACGTAGCGGTCCGCCGGGAAACTGCGCATCTCGCCGGTGAGCGGCAGCACCACGTTGATCTTCTCTCCATCCTGGAGCGGAAACATGTTCACGATCGGTCGCCCGCGCGCGCCGCGCAACCCTGCGGGCACCTCCCACACCTTGATCCAATACAGCCGGCCGCGGTTGGAAAAGCACAGGATGAAGTCGTGCGTGTTCGCGATGAAGAGCTGGTCGATCCAGTCGTCCGCCTTCGTCGCCGTGGCCTGCTTGCCGCGCCCGCCGCGCTTTTGCGCACGGTACTCGGACAACGGCTGGCTCTTGATGTAGCCCGCGTGGCTGAGCGTGACGACCATGTCGGTGGGCGTGATCAGGTCTTCGGTCGAGATGTCCTGCGCACTGTGCTCGACGACGCTGCGGCGTGCGCCCAGCTTGTGCTGGCCGAACTCCTGCCGGATCGCGGCGAGCTCGTCGCCCATGATGAGCGACACGCGCTCGGGCTTGGCCAGGATGTCCAGCAGGTCTTCGATCACCGCCATGATCTCCTTGTACTCGGCGACGATCTTGTCCTGCTCCAGGCCGGTCAGGCGCTGCAGGCGCATCTGCAGGATTTCCTGGGCCTGCGTGTCCGACAGGCGGTACAGGCCGTCCCGACCCATGCCCAGTCCCTGGTCCAGGTCTTCGGGGCGGTAGTCGTCGGCGTTGATCGCCGCACCGTCGGCACGGGTGCGCGTGAGCATCTCGCGCACCAGCCCGCTGTCCCAGGGCCGCGCCATCAGGGCGGTCTTGGCCACCGGTGGAGTCGGCGCGTTGCGGATGATGGCGATGAACTCGTCGATGTTCGCCAGCGCCACGGCCAGGCCCTCGAGCACATGGCCCCGGTCGCGCGCCTTGCGCAGTTCGAACGCCGTGCGGCGCGTGACGACTTCGCGGCGGTGCTGCAGGAAAACGTCGATCAAGTCCTTGAGGTTGCACAGCCGGGGCTGACCATCGACCAGCGCCACCATGTTCATGCCGAAGGTGTCTTGCAGCTGCGTCTGCTTGTACAGATTGTTCAGCACCACCTCGGGAACTTCGCCGCGCTTGAGCTCGATCACCAGGCGCATGCCCGACTTGTCGGACTCGTCCTGGATATGGCTGATGCCCTCGAGTTTCTTCTCGTGCACCAGCTCGGCCATGCGCTCCTGCAGCGTCTTCTTGTTCACCTGGTAGGGCAGCTCGTCGACGATGATCGCCTGGCGCTGGCCACGGTCTATGTCCTCGAAGTGGCACTTGGCGCGCATCACGACCTTGCCGCGGCCGGTGCGGTAACCGTCCTTGACGCCCTGGATGCCGTAGATGATTCCGGCCGTGGGGAAATCGGGCGCCGGGATGATCTCCATCAACTCGTCGATCGATGCATCCGGGTTGCGCAGCAGGTGCAGGCAGGCGTCGATCACCTCGTTGAGGTTATGCGGCGGGATATTGGTGGCCATGCCCACGGCAATTCCCGCCGAGCCATTGACCAGCAGATTGGGCAGCCTGCTGGGCAGGACCAGCGGCTCTTTTTCGCTGCCATCGTAGTTGGGGCCGAAATCGACCGTGTCCTTGTCGATGTCGGCCAACATCTCGTGCGCAATCTTGGCCAAGCGGATTTCGGTGTAACGCATGGCCGCGGCGTTGTCGCCGTCAACCGAGCCGAAATTGCCCTGGCCATCGACCAGCATGTGGCGCAGCGAGAAATCCTGCGCCATGCGCACGATGGTGTCGTAGACCGCAGAATCGCCGTGCGGGTGGTATTTGCCGATCACGTCCCCCACGAGGCGGGCCGACTTCTTGTACGGGCGGTTCCAATCGACGCGCAGCTCGTGCATCGCAAACAGTACGCGGCGGTGCACGGGCTTCAAGCCGTCGCGCGCGTCGGGCAGGGCCCGGCCCACGATCACGCTCATCGCGTAGTCGAGGTAGCTGCGCCGCATCTCTTCTTCGAGGCTGATCGGCAGGGTTTCTTTGGCGAACTGGGTCATTGGGACGGCAGAGGACGGCACGGGAGGGCCATTCTAGGGGCAAGACCGTGTAGCAAACGCGCAACATATTGAAGCAATTCAGGATTTGTTCCTACAGGCCGAGCGGCCGTTGCCACGGCTTGCCCCGGTGCGTATGGCACAATTGGCCGACCGCTTCGGGTGGTACTCACCCAAAGCGTCTTGATTCGCAGCGCGGCTGCGGCTTTTTCCCCAAGAGGAGAACCATGAAGAAACTGAACAAAGTAGCGATGCTGTTTGCTTCCGCAGCGCTCGCAACCGCCGCAGGTGCACAGACTGCCAACTGGAACGATGCTTCCGGCCAACTGGCATGGAAGAACGGAACCGGTGAATTCTGCTGGCGCGATTCCAACTGGACGCCTGCCGCCGCCACCCGTGGTTGCGATGGTGCCATCGTCTCCCAGGCTCCGGCCGCTGCTGCGGCTTCGTCGGCACCTGCTCCGGCCGCTGCTGCCCCGGCTCCAGCCCCCGCGCCTGCCCCGATGACTCCAGCGCCCGCTGCGGCGAGCAAGGTAACCTACGCCGCCGACGCCTTCTTCGACTTCGACAAGTCGGTGCTCAAGCCCGAAGGCAAGGCCAAGCTTGACGACCTGATCTCCAAGGTCAAGGACATCAACCTGGAAGTGATCATCGCCGTGGGTCACACCGACTCCGTGGGCTCCGATGCTTACAACCAAAAACTGTCGGTGCGCCGCTCCGAAGCCGTGAAGGCCTACTTGGTCTCCAAGGGCATCGAAAAGAACCGCGTGTACACCGAAGGCAAGGGCGAAAAGCAACCCGTTGCCGACAACAAGACCTCCCAAGGCCGTTCGAAGAACCGCCGCGTGGAAATCGAAGTGGTCGGAACCCGCAGTTCCAAGTAATCATCCCGGCCAACCCTGGATGAGCGAAAAGCCCCGGTGACGGGGCTTTTTTACGGGCATGTATGCCGTGCAGCGAGGTTTTCCCTGCCTTCCGGGCCCTTCCTCCTTCCCCGCATCGTGGACAATCCGGGCATGCGTGAAACCGTGAATGCCGATCCCGCCGAACTGAACAAGTTTTCGGAACTGGCCCATCGCTGGTGGGACCCCGAGAGCGAGTTTCGCCCCTTGCACCAGATCAACCCCTTGCGGCTCGACTGGATCCATGGGCTGTGCCAGTTGTCCGGCAAGCGTGTGCTGGACGTTGGCTGCGGTGGCGGCATTCTGGCCGACGCCATGGCCCGCAAGGGGGCGGACGTGACGGGGATCGATCTGGCGTCCAAGGCCCTGCGCGTGGCCGAACTGCATGCGCTGGAAGCCCGGACCGCGAATGTCCGGTACCGGGAAATCAGCGTCGAAGCCTTGGCCAAGGAGCAACCTGCGGGCTTTGACGTGGTCAGCTGCATGGAGATGCTCGAGCATGTTCCTTCCCCGGCATCCGTGGTGCATGCCTGCTCGGAACTCGTGAAACCTGGCGGCTGGGTGTTTTTCTCCACCATCAACCGCAATGCCAAGGCCTTCATGCTGGCGATCGTGGGTGCCGAATACCTGCTGAACATGCTGCCCCGCGGAACGCATGAATACGCCCGACTGATCCGGCCCAGTGAACTGGCAGCGAACTGCCGCAGCGCGGGGCTTGACATTCAGAAGACAAAGGGCCTGGAATACAACCCGCTCACGCGGCGCTATTGGCTGAGCGCTGACACCAGCGTGAACTATCTTCTTGCCACCCGGCGCGCCACCTGAAGTCTTACCAATGTTCCATAATATCCGTGCCGTTCTGTTCGACCTGGACGGAACGCTGATCGACAGCGCTCCCGACCTTGGTGCCGCTGCCGACAAGATGCGCACCGACCGAGGCCTGCCCTCCCTGCCGCTGGAGCGCTACCGCCCCATGGCAGGCGCCGGTGCCCGCGGCATGCTGGGCGAGGCCTTCGGCATGGCCCCCGACCACCCGGAGTTCATGGGCATGCGTGAGGAGTTCTTCGTGAACTACGCGTCGTGCCTGACGCAACGCACCAACGTCTTTGACGGAATCGCCGAACTCGTCGATCAAATTTTGCGCCGTGGCATGGCCTGGGGCGTGGTCACCAACAAGGGAGCGCGGTTCACCGAGCCCCTGACCCGCGCCATTGCGTTGTTCGGAACTGCCGGGGCCGTGGTGAGCGGAGACACCACGGCCTACGCAAAGCCGCACCCGGCCCCCCTGCTTGAAGCGGCAGAACGATTGCAACTTGCCCCCGGGCAGTGCATCTACGTCGGCGATGATGAACGCGACATCGTGGCCGGTCTGGCCGCCGGCATGGGCACAGTGGCTGCCACCTACGGCTATTTGGGCGCAAAGTCCAATCCGCTGGAATGGGGCGCCCATGCCACAATTAAATCTCCTTCAGAACTCCTGCAGCTGCTCGCGAACGCTTAGAATGCAGGGCTTGGGGCTGTCCTGGTTTCGACGTGGGTTCGGAGCCGGTGTGGTGCATGTCGAGCTTGGGTCACGCTCGTAAATCTCGATTCAACAAACTAACTGCAAACGACGAACGTTTCGCACTCGCTGCTTGATTGCGGTGAGCCTTGCAACAGTTGGCCGATGGGCTGGGCAAGGGGGTTCTGAGCAATCAGCGCCTCCCGGCTGCAAGGATAATTACATGGGCTGGCCCCGATCCGGGCACCTTGGATCGGGGTGAGAAAACAGGGTGCTGGCGGCCAACGTAGCGTGCGCCTGCGCGACATTGGTGGCGAGACTCAAATCAGACCGCTAAACATGTAGATCTGCCCGGTAAAGGCTTGCGGACGCGGGTTCAATTCCCGCCAGCTCCACCACAATGCACAATCCCAACCCTTATCCGGTTGGGATTTTTTTGCCTGATCCCCCAGTGTTGGCGCGGTCTCGCACCTTGGCCTCTTGAGCACCCCCCTGCCGAAGTGGCCCCTCCAGGCGCGCATTCTGCCGTTTTTCTCTCTCTGTTCTCTGCGGTCCTCTTGAACATTCAAGACCCGAAGTCGTGTATCGGCGCGGGTTTGCGGGCCGTCGATTTGCTTCTTCGCTTGCTTGGCCCAAGTTTGTCAACTTTTCGCTGATTTCCCCTCTCCGACGCACGTAAGTCATTGTTTTCATTAGGTTTTTCTCAGAAGCAAATTGTAGTGCCATAATTTTATAACATTACACAAACCCCGGCTTTTCGTGCATCATCGCGCTCATGTTTATTCGCCGCACCCAGACTCGCAATCGTCTCTCGGGCGAACCCTACGTGACCCACCGCCTGGTGCACAGCGCCCGGGTCGGTCATGTCATCAAGCAAAGCACCTTGCTCAACTTGGGCAGCCACTTGGACCTGCCCCAAGCCCATTGGCCCGCGTTGGCCAAGCGCATCGACGAACTGTTGCATGGGCAATGTTCCATGCCCGATGCGTCCCTGCCCGAGCAGGTGCAGGTCTTGGCGCAACGCTTCGCAGCCCAGATCATTGCGCGCACGCCCAACCTGGACCTGCCTTGCACAGCGCTGCCCGATGCCCCGGCTGCTGCCCTGCCGGCCAGCAAGTCGCCCACTGAAACTGGCGCCGTCGATCGCTACCAAGAGGTGGATCTGGACTCGCTCGAATTGGTCAACCCGCGCAGTGTGGGCGTCGAGCACGCTGCGCTGTCGGCGATGCGCCAATGCGGCTTTGAGGACAAGCTCGCACAGTTGGGCCTGAACCGCCCGCAGATCGCTGCGGCTGTTGGCAACGTCGTCGCGCGCATGGCCCTGCCGTGCAGCGAACTGGCAACGCACGCTTGGTTGAAGGACCAATCGGCGCTGGGTGAGTTGCTCGAATTTGACTTCCAGGCGATGGACTTGAACCGTTTGTACCGCGCATCGGACGCGCTGTACAAGCACCGCGAGGCCTTGCAGGAGCACCTGTTCGGTCGTGCCCGCGCGATGTTCGGCCTGGGCCAGACGATCACGCTGTACGACCTGACCAACACCTACTTCGAGGGCGGGGCTGCTGCGGTGGACAAGGCCAAGCGCGGCCGCAGCAAGGAACGCCGCAGCGACTGCCCGCTGGTGACACTGGCCATGGCGCTGGACGCCAGCGGGTTCGTGCGGCGCGTGCAGTTCTTCGCCGGCAATGCCAGCGAGCCGAGCACCCTCAAGGACATGCTCACCGGCCTGGATGCGGCCCCAAGTGCCACGGTGGTGATGGACGCGGGCATCTCCACCGAGGCCAACCTGCGATGGCTACGCGATCAGGGCTACCACTACGTGGTCGTCTCCAAACTGCGCCGGCGTCAGTTCGATCCGGCGCAGGCCACCGAGGTGCAATCGGCCGGCGGCGTGACGATCAAACTACAGCGCGTGCTTGACGCCCAAGGCCATGTGCTGCTGTACTGCCATTCGCCCGCACGCGAGCAAAAGGATCGCGCCATCGACGAGGCCAAGGCCAGCGGCTTGGAGGCCGCGCTGGCCAGACTGCACGCCAGCCTGAGCAAGTCCAAAGGCCGTCAGGATGCAGCCACCATCATGCAGCGCTTGGGCCGCCTCAAACAACGCTTCGCGCGTGCTGCGCAACATTACGAGATCAGCGTCACCACCGATCCCGAGGACCAGCGCATCACCGCCATCACTTGGGACAAACGCACCAAGCCCGGTAGCGCGGCTGCGCACCCTGGCGTGTACTGCCTGCGGACCACCTTGGTCGAGCAGGACAACGCCACGCTGTGGCGCACCTACACCATGCTCACCGAACTGGAATCGGTGTTTCGATCACTCAAGACCGACCTGGGCCTGCGCCCGGTATTCCACCGGATCGATCGCCGTGTCGAAGGGCATTTGTTCATCAGCGTGCTGGCGTATCACTTCGTGCACATGCTGCGCTCGCAACTGAAGGCCCAGGGGGTCAGCGATAGCTGGAATACGCTGCGCCAGACGCTGTCCACGCAGCGCCGGGTCACCGTAACCATGCAGCGGCGCGATGGCCGCACCGTGCATGTGCGCAAGGCCACGCGTCCACAACCGGGGCATCAAACCCTGGGCACCATCCTCAAGCTCGACCCCAATCCCGGTCGCACCCACCGCGTGCTCGTCTGAATCGGCCGTTTGCGTTGGCTCATTACCGGGTAGGCAGCTACAAAATGTAGTGCCATACACGCCGGGGAATCTCTCTAAGTTGTTGATTTTATTGGGGTTGACGGAGGGAAGTGACAAACTTGGGCCAGGTACTCGGCCGCGTTCTCGGCCTGCTTGCCGCACAGCGTCCACTGCATCGCGGTGGACTCCTCCTCGCGCGCCTCGCCCGAACCGCGGCGCGTGTTGCTGATCGTGGTCAGCACGGCCTTGGCAATCTTGCCTTCGCGTCCGTTGACGAATTCGAGTTTGACGGCCCCCGGCCAGGTGCGCGTGACGCTGGATGACAGAAACGTTTGCCATGACGATCTCCAATCGAGAGCATCCAGCCGGGCCCCGGTCCGGTTCCCTGAAAACTGATCCTCTCGCTCGGACTCCCTTGCTCCCGCCCACGGGCGGGCGGGGGGGTGGGCATCGCCCCTTCCCTCTCGGGAAGGGGTTGGGGATGGGTGGTGTCATCAGCAGCAGAAGCAGTGAGCCGGTTTCCCGGCCCACCGCTTGAAGATCCCCCCACAAGTCCCCCTCGCAATTCGACGGGGGCGCGTGGGGGGAGCGCGGAGGGACGACTGGCGCACAGGCTGCCCCCTCTCCACGGGCGACGCAGCGTCGCGGCCGATGTGCCAGTTCGCCTGGCGCAGCCGTTGCAGCGCAGCCGACCGCACGATCACGAGCAGCGGCGGCTCTGCGGCCGACGTGACACAAAGCGCAGCGACTGGCGCCGCGGTCGAGCCGCTGATCGCTGGCTTGCAGCGGCGCAGCCGCTGCGGGCACTTCTCTGCACCCTGTATTGAGCGGCCCGGCTCCGGGCTTGGCGGGTGACCGGGGTGGCGATCTGGCAGGCGCCGCACCGAGCGCAGCGACCTGCAAGCCGGTCAGTTCGCCAAGCGGGCCTCGTTCACGCGCAGCGTGAAGGACACAGGGCCCACGATCCCCGGCCGCCCTTCCACTTGTCATGCCAGGAGCAGCAAGAATGTCCAAGCCGCTGTTCGACTTCACCGACCCGACCGCGGCGAACACGTGGCACGCCATCGACGCCCGCGTGATGGGCGGCATCTCTCGCAGCAGGCTGCGCAGTGCCCCCACCGGGCACGCCGTCTTCGAAAGCGAAGTCTCGCTGGAGCACAACGGCGGCTTCGCCTCCGTGAGGTCCGGCCCCGGCGATCGAGGCTTTCCCGGTGCCGCAACCTGCCTGATTGAAGTGCGACGCGATCCAAGCAGTTCAAGCTCAGTCTGTTCACCGACGACGGTTTCGACAGCCTGAACTACCAGGCCAGCTTCGCGCCCGCGGGCGCCGTCTGGCAGACCCTGTATCTGCCGCTGGCCGACTTCCGCGCCAGCTTCCACGGACGCGAAGTCACCAATGCACCCGCGCTCGACCCCGCCCGCATCCGCCAGGTCGGCCTGATGATTGCCTCCCGCCAGGTCGGCCCCTTCGCGCTCGATGTCAGGCGGATCAGCCTTGCCTGACCCGGCCGGCGAACGAGAGACAACGAAGGGGCACGCGAGGTGCCCCCAGAGGCTCAAAGCAACCCCAGCTCCGCAAACGAACGGACATCGGCTCCCGTCACCACCAGGTGATCGAGCACCCGCACGTCCACCAGCGCGAGCGCCGTCTTCAGTGTCTGCGTCAGGAACTCGTCGGCACCGCTCGGTTCGGCCGCGCCCGAAGGATGGTTGTGCGCCAGCAAGACTGCCGCCGCGTTGCACCCCAGCGCGGCCTTGACCACCTCGCGCGGATACACCGCGGTCTGCGTGACCGTGCCGCGGAACATCTGCTTCAACTCGATGATCCGGTGCTGCGCATCGACGAACAGCACGCAGAACACCTCGTGCTCCAGCACACCGATCTCCAGGCGCAGGTAGTCCTTCACCGCCTGCGGCGACGACATCGTGGCACCGCGCCGCACCCGTTGCGACAGCACGCGCCGCGCCTGCGACAGCACCTCTTCGGCACGCGCAGGACGGTACTGCCCATCGACATCGCGCACCAGCAGCGCGGCATCAGCGGAAGAAGTGGAAGTCATCGACATGGCGAACTCCGGTCTGTGTCGGGCGGGATTGCCCGAGACCGGAGCACCACGGCGCAGCGCAGCAGTCAGGGTTCGAAGACGGCCGCAGGCCGCAAGCGCTCGCCCCGCGAGCGCGCAGACCTTGACGGCGAGAACGGCGTGGTAGCGTGGATCGAGACGGCAAGCCCTCCGCCAAATGGCTGCTCCCACCTCTTGTTCAATCCTGGAACAGCGGAGCAGGACGACGACTGCCGGATGGCGTAGAGATCCCTGCCTACCGCAGCTCGAACGTGCATCCTCACCGCCACCTGTCGCTATGCGCTACAGGGCACCGGAGGCTCCCGGTCGGGATCCCCTTGCTCATTGCCGCGTGCGGTGCCGAACGGACCAGAACACCCTTCTGACGGACACTGGGCTGCGACCCGCGGTCGGAGTGAATCACCAGGCTGCGATCCCGTTCGGGTTGCCGCGCGTACAACGCCTGCTCCAAGGCATCGAGGACGAAGTCCGTTCGCATCGAACTGCTGACGCGCCAGCCGACGATGCGCCTGGCGAAGACGTCAATGACGAAGGCCACGTACTGCCAGCCCTGCCACGTCGACACGTAGGTGAAGTCCGAGACCCAGAGCTGGTTCGGCCGCTCCGCGCGGAACTGGCGGTTGACCTTGTCCAGCGGGCATGACG
Source organism: Verminephrobacter aporrectodeae subsp. tuberculatae At4 (assembly GCF_000193225.1). Classification (GTDB taxonomy): domain Bacteria; phylum Pseudomonadota; class Gammaproteobacteria; order Burkholderiales; family Burkholderiaceae_C; genus Acidovorax; species Acidovorax aporrectodeae. Next base: position 18,490 of record NZ_AFAL01000015.1, read on the forward strand.
CCTTGCTGTCGCTGATCGTCATTCGCACGATCTTGCCTCGCATCACGCCGCGCAGTCCGAGTCGGCGCATCAGCCGTTCGACCGTGCATCGCGCCGCCGCCGTCCCTTCGCGAGCAAGTTGACGCCAGACCTTGTCAGCCCCGTAGACCTGCATGTTGGCCTGCCAAACGCGCTCGATCTGAGGAGCCAGAACGTCGTCACGTTGGGCGCGTGCGCTGCGCTCCTGCGATCAGCGGTTTCCGAAGCGGATGTAGGGGCTACTTCTGCAGCAGCAACTCCGCGATCTGGACAGCATTGAGCGCCGCACCCTTTAGCAGTTGGTCCCCGGAAACGAACATCCAGAAACTGCGATTTGTCGGGTCGGTAGTGTCCATGCGCAGACGGCCGACCAGGATGTCATCTTGGCCGCTGGCCTCGACGGGCATCGGAAACTTGTTGCCGGCCCGGTCATCCACGATCCGAACGCCGGGGGCGTTCGACAGGATGCCTCGAACCTCTTCCAGGTCGACCGGCTTCTCGCATTCGACGTGGAGCGACTCGCAGTGCGCTCGCATTACGGGCACTCGCACACACGTGGCGGAGATCCGGAAACCTGGAGCGGAGAAGATCTTCCGCGTCTCCTTCAGCATCTTCGCTTCTTCTTCGTTGTCGCCGTCTTCGATGTCGACCTTCGAGTTGTGGCTGAAGACGTTGAAGGCGTACGAATGGGGGAAGACCTGCGGGGCAAATGCCTCGCCAGCGAGGTGCGCCCGGGTTGAGTGCTCCAGCTCCGCCATCCCGGCTGCGCCCGCACCAGAAGCTGCTTGGTACGTAGAGACCACCACGCGGGAGATCGACAGGCGCTGGTGGATGGGCCACAGCGGGACCAGCGCGATGATGGTTGAGCAGTTAGGGTTGGCGATGATCTTGTCGTCGGGTCCAAGCGCCTGGGGATTGACTTCCGGGACGATCAGCGGCACGCCGTCGGTCATTCGAAAGGCCGAAGAGTTGTCGATGGAGACCGTGCCTGCCTTTGCCGCGATCGGGATGTACTCCCTAGACGTCGAACCACCGGCAGAAAACAGGGCGATGTCCAAACCCTCGAAACTGCGGCTTCCGAGTTCTTCAACGATCAGATCCTGGCCACGAAACGGTAGCCTTTTCCCTGCAGACCGAGCAGATGCGAACAACCTGAGACTTGACAGCGGAAAACCGCGCACCTCAAGGCATTTGATGAGTTGGACGCCGACCGCGCCTGTGGCGCCAACGATGCCGACGGAAGGAAGCTTCTTCATGATTCGATCCAGTAGTAAATTGACCGAAAATACTACCACCGGCTGCAAGCGCAACTAGGGCCTGTCATCAATTGAGCCAGACGACCGAAGCGGCGAGATGAACAGCGCCGAGGAAATTGCGTGCAGTTTTGTCATAGCGAGTGGCGATGCAGCGGTATTGCTTGAGCTTGGCAAAGAAGTTCTCGATCAGATGGCGTGCTTTGTACAAATGCCGGTCGTAGTCACGTTGGTCGTTGCGCTTACTGCGTGGCGGGATCACGACGGTCTTGCCTGCCTTGAGCAGTGGCTCGATCACCCGATCCTGGGCGTCATAGGCCTTATCGGCCAAGATTGCATCTGCTTGTATGTCTTTGAGCAAAACGTCAGCTCCTTGGAGATCGTGCGCCTGGCCAGGCGTCAGGAGAAAGCCTGTGGGATTGCCAAGCGCATCGACCGTGGCGTGGATCTTGGTACTTGCTCCCCC
>NZ_AFAL01000014.1 GCF_000193225.1 Verminephrobacter aporrectodeae subsp. tuberculatae At4
CCGCCGCGGTGCACACGCGCGCGCAGGCGCAGGCTTGGTTGCAGCTCAAAGGCTACGCGCCCAGCGTGCTCAAGATCGGCGCGCTCACGCGCCTGGGCGGGCGCCTCGGCTCGGCGAACATCGCGTTCGACGATCACCCGGGGGAGAAGCGGTTCTCCGACCGCATCGAGACGGTCACGGTGGATTCGGTGCTGGATTGGCTGCAGCGCGCGCAGTTGGCGGCGCAGCCGGTGGGGCTGGCGGTGGAGGATTGAGCGCTTGGCACAAGCGCGATCCGCCGGGCCAGCATGGGCTGAGCCGCGCGGACCGTAATCGCCGCCTGATCGCATCCGCACGAACGGCAAGGAGCCATAATCCACGATGACTTGGCCCATGGCTTCCCATCACCCCGTGCAGCAGTTCCGGTTTGCCGATGGCAGATTGGGAACATGGCCAAGGCACGGTCCGTGAGACGATGACCAGCAGTACGGTCGGGACGCGAGCCCCTTCGCCGCCCGTGACGGCAGCGCAGACTGGGCCATCGACCTGCCGCTGGACCGCTTCGGTATTCCGCCCCATTGATTGCACTCCCCCCCTCCATGTCTGTGTCTCTGACCGGTTCCGTCTGGCTCATCATCGTGGCCGCCTGCATCGCCGCCAACCTGCCCTTCGTCAACCAGCGCTGGTTGCTCGTGGGGTCCGTTGCCACGCCCGAAAAGCCGCTGGCCGCGCGGCTCGCCGAACTCGTGCTGCTGTACTTTGCGGTCGGTGGTCTGGCGCGCCTTTTGGAGCGCCGCGCCGGGCAGATTGCACCGCAGGGCTGGGAGTTCTACGCCGTCACCGGGGCGCTGTTTCTCACCTTCGCGTTCCCCGGCTTCGTCTACCGCTACCTGCTGCGCCGCCATGGCTGAGCCCGCGCCTGTACGATGCACGCCATGAAGGTGCTTGACCTCCAATGCCGGCAGGGCCATGTCTTTGAGGGCTGGTTCGCGTCCGAAGACGATTTCCAGAGCCAGAACCAGCGCGGACTCGTGCAATGCCCCCTGTGCGCCGACGGGCACGTTGAAAAGCGCCTGAGCGCGCCGCGGCTGAACCTCGGGGCACAGGAGCCGGTGGCATCCGCGCCGCCTCCGCCGCTGGCGCCGGCCCGCGATGCCGGCGTCGGCGTACTGCCACCGGCTCTGCAGGCCACTTGGCTGGAACTGGCACGCAAGATCGTGGCAAATACCGAGGACGTGGGGCCGCGCTTCGCGCAGGAAGCCCGGCGCATGCACCATGGCGAGGTGCAGGAACGCGCGATCCGCGGCCAGGCCACGCCCGACGAGGCGCTACAGTTGCGCGAGGAAGGAATCCCTGCCCCTGCCGGCGGCGGTCAAGGAAACGCTTCAATAATCCCGGCTTCCGCGCCTTGCACGACTCTCCCCATTTCCGATGACGTCGCCAGGCAACGTATCCCATCATCCATCCGCACGAGAAATTCCATGCTCAACGCCCTATTCAATCGCTTCAAAAAGATGGCCGAAACAGATCCGCTAACGCGGATGCTGCAGCGCGAGAAACTGATACCGCGCATCAAGCATGTGGATTTTCTCAAGGAACTGAAAGCGTACGGCGTTCCCGAACGGCAGCACCCGGCCAGCACACCGCTGTGCGGAGAATTGCTGGTGATCTACGCATTCGACTTGCCGGAACAATTCATCATGGCCACACCGGACCAGTTGGCACAGGCCGGTATTGCCGTGTCCGAGATGCCTGCGCTGGCTTTGCAAAATCTGGCACGGCTGATGCCGCCGACGACGCAGCATGTTGACCAGCACGGCTGCGTGGCGATACGCACGGGCGGTGAACTGGAGGCCACGCTGCTGTTGTCCGATTCCTTTTGGGAGCCTATGCAAGCCAGCTTGGGCGACGCCATCGTGGCCGCCGTGCCACGGCGCGACAGCCTGCTGCTGTGCGACAGCAGGGACGCCCGGGCGCTCGGGCAGTTGGACAGCGAAGCGCAAAGAATTTTCACCGGGACACAGGATGCCCACGCGCTCTCCGTGCAGAAAATGCTGCGCCGCAATGGTCACTGGGAATTGTTCGGGATGCATTCCCGGAATGCACCGCCAGAGCAGACGGTTCAATCGGAATTGATGATTTTCAAAGATGCCAGTGGCCAGTATGTGACCATGAAATACGACGCAACGAGCGATGCAATCAATGGAACGCCGGAGGATGTCGTCGAGGACATGAAGAAATCCGGGTTGGCGCTTATTTCCCGGGAAAAATTGGACCCGGATGCGTAGCAGGAACAGGGATTTCATTGGGCGCTGCTGCCTCCTCACCTGGCTCCGGCGCGCGCAAGGCGAATGGGGCGGCGCGGCCCCAAAAATAATGAATAGGCATTAGCCCCAGTATCTGTAGCAGGTCGGTGAAGCATACGATGCCGCATGATCGATCCCCCACGCAATGGCCGCAAGGCTTTCGGCACCCAGCGCAAACGGCCCCGGCACAATGAGCGACGTCATTCTTGAAACCTTCGACCTGACCAAGGAGTTCAAGGGCTTCACCGCCGTGAGCGGTGTGAACCTGGCGGTCCGCCGGGGCACGATCCATGCGCTGATCGGCCCCAACGGGGCCGGCAAGACCACCTGCTTCAACCTGCTGACCAAGTTCCTGGAGCCGAGTTCGGGGGTCATCCGCTTCAACGGGCAGGACATCACGCACGAGCGGCCGGCGCAGATCGCGCGCCGCGGCGTAATCCGCTCGTTCCAGATTTCCGCTGTCTTCCCGCACCTGAGCCTGTTGGAGAACGTGCGCCTGGGCCTGCAGCGCAGGCTCGGCACGTCTTTTCACTTCTGGCGCAGCGAGCGCAGCCTGCGCCAGCTGGACGCGCGCGCGATGCAGTTGTTGGCCGAGGTGGGGCTGGAGGAACTGGCCGATGAACCGACCGTGAACCTGCCGTATGGCCGCAAGCGCGCGCTCGAGATCGCCACCACGCTGGCCATGGAACCCGCGCTGATGCTGCTCGACGAGCCCACGCAGGGCATGGGCCATGAGGACGTGGACCGCGTCACGCAACTCATCCGGAAGGTGTCCGCGGGGCGCACCATTTTGATGGTCGAGCACAACATGCAGGTGATCGCGCGCATCGCCGACCGCATCACCGTGCTGCAACGTGGCGCCGTGCTCGCCGAGGGGACTTACGCCGAGGTGTCCAGCGACCCGCAGGTCATGCAGGCCTATATGGGAACGACCGATGGCCAGCTGCAGGGAGCGCATTGAGATGCCCCTGCCCCCGTCCCTGCCGCCTCGCTCGCGGACCCACCCGCTTCCTGCATCGCAAGTGGCGCGCAGCACACGGGATGATTGACGTGGCCGCCACTGCCGCAGCGCCCCCCGCGCTCGAAATCCACGGCCTGCATGCCTGGTACGGCGAGTCGCACGTGCTGCACGGCGTGGACATCACCGTGCAGCCCGGTGAGGTGGTCACGCTGCTGGGTCGCAACGGCGCGGGCCGCAGCACCACGCTGCGCGCGATCATGGGGCTGACTGGCGCGCGCCGGGGCGCGATCCGGATCGGTGGCGTGGAGACGGTGGCCATGCCCACGCACCGCATCGCGCATCTGGGCGTGGGCTACTGCCCGGAGGAGCGCGGCATCTTTTCCAGCCTGTCGTGCGAGGAGAACCTGCTCCTGCCCCCGGTGCTCAGGACGGGCCGCCCGGGAATGCCGCTGCCGGAGATCTACGCCATGTTCCCGCACCTCGCGCAGCGCCGCAGCAGCCAGGGAACGCGCCTCTCGGGCGGCGAGCAGCAGATGCTCGCCGTGGCGCGCATTCTGCGCACGGGCGCCGGGCTGCTGCTGCTCGACGAGATCTCCGAGGGCCTCGCGCCGGTCATCGTCCAGGCCCTGGCGCGCATGATTACCGTGCTGCGCGCCAAGGGCTACACGGTGGTCATGGTCGAGCAGAACTTCCGCTTTGCCGCGCCGCTGGCCGACCGCTTCTACGTGATGGAGCACGGCCGCATCGTGGAGAATTTCGCCGCCTGCGCGCTCGAAGAGAAGATGCCCGTGCTCACCGAGCTGCTGGGCGTTTGACGCCCGCGCGCACGCCCTCCCCCATTCCTTTCACCAGACCCACAGGAGAGATTTCATGAAGAACCAACGCAGGGCGCTGACCGCGGTGCTGCTGGGAATTGCGGCCCTCACACAGGCGCAGGCGCAGGAAAAGGTCCGGATCGGCTTCATCACCGACATGTCCGGCCTGTACGCCGACCTGGAAGGCAAGAACGGTGCGCTCGCGATACAGATGGCGATCGACGACTTTGGCGGCAAGGTGCTGGGAATGCCCATCGAGCTGATCGCTGCCGACCACCAGAACAAGGCCGACATCGCCGCGTCCAAGGCGCGCGAGTGGATCGACACCCAGGGCCTGACCATGCTGTTCGGTGGAACCAACTCCGGCACGGCCCTGGCGTCCGCCAAGGTGGCGGCGGAAAAGAAGCGCGTGTACATCAACAACGGCGCCGCCACCTCGGCGCTGACGAATGAGCAGTGCACGCCCTACACCGTGCACTACGCCTACGACACCGTGGCGCTGGCCAAGGGAACGGGTTCGGCGATCGTCGATGCGGGCGGCAAGAGCTGGTACTTTCTGACGGCCGACTACGCCTTCGGCCATGCCCTGGAAGCCGACACCAGCACGGTCATCAAAGCCAAGGGCGGCAGCGTGGTCGGCGCGGTGCGCCATCCGCTCAACGCGTCGGATTTTTCGTCCTTCCTGCTGCAGGCGCAAAACTCCAAGGCGCAGATTCTCGGTCTGGCGAACGCCGGGGGAGACACCGTGAACGCCATCAAGGCGGCGAAGGAATTTGGCATCGGCAAAAGCATGAAGCTCGCCGGCCTGCTGATCTTCATCAGCGACGTGCACAGCCTGGGCCTGCGCAACACCGAGGGCCTGCAGTTCACCACCAGCTGGTACTGGGACCTGAACGATGAAACGCGCAAGTTCTCCGCGCGCTTCTTCGAGAAGGCCCGGCGCATGCCGACCTCCGTCCAGGCCGCCGACTACTCCGCGACCATGAACTACCTGCGGGCCGTGGATGCCGCCAAAACCGTGGACGCGGACAAGGTCATGGCCGCATGGCGCAGCATGAAGATGAACGACTTCTTCGGCACGGGCCAGCTGCGCGCCGACGGCCGCTACGTGCACGACATGTATCTGATGGAGGTGAAAAAACCTTCGGAATCGGCCAAGCCCTGGGACTACTACAAGCTGCTCAAAAAGCTGCCGGGTGAATCCGTTTTCACCACCCGGGCGGAGAGCAAATGCGCGCTCTGGAAGTAGGCCGAGGGCTCTGATTCCCTCCCCCTGCCCTCCCAGCGCCCATGGAAATCTTTGCCGTCTCGCTGCCGGGCCTGCTGAGCCAGTTGCTTCTGGGGCTGGTCAACGGCTCGTTCTATGCCATTCTCAGCCTCGGGTTGGCGGTGATCTTCGGCCTGCTGAACGTCATCAACTTCGCGCATGGCGCGCTGTTCATGATGGGCGCCCTGCTGACCTGGATGGCGCTGAGCTATCTGGGCATCGGCTACTGGTGGATGCTGCTGCTCGCGCCGCTGCTCGTGGGCCTGTTCGGGGTGCTGATCGAGCGCCTGCTGCTGCGCTGGATCTACCGGCTCGACCATCTGTACGGTCTGCTGCTCACGCTGGGCCTGACGCTGCTCATCGAGGGGGTGTTCCGCTCGGTCTACGGCGTCTCGGGCCTGGGCTACGACCCGCCCGAACTGCTCGAGGGCGCGACCAACCTCGGCTTCATGCTCCTGCCCAACTACCGCGCCTGGGTGGTGCTGGCCTCGCTGCTCGTGTGCCTGGGCACCTGGTACGTGATCGAGAAGACCAAGCTCGGCGCGTACCTGCGCGCGGGAACGGAGAACCCGCGCCTGGTCGAGGCTTTTGGCGTGAACGTCCCGGTGATGGTGACGCTGACCTACGCCTTTGGCGCCGCGCTGGCCGCGTTCGCCGGCGTGCTTGCGGCGCCGGTCTACCCGGTCACCCCGCTCATGGGCCAGAGCCTCATCATCGTGGTCTTCGCGGTGGTGGTGATCGGCGGCATGGGATCGATCATGGGCTCCATCCTCACCGGTCTCGGGCTGGGCGTCGTCGAGGGCCTGACCAAGGTGTTCTACCCCGAGGCCTCGTCCACCGTGGTGTTCGTCATCATGGTGCTCGTTCTGCTGATCCGCCCCGCCGGCCTGTTCGGCAAAGAAAAGTAAGAGGCCCCGCGCATGCCTTTCAGGAACCTTGCCGCCATCGGCTACGGCCTGCTGCTGATGGGGCTGCTCGCCGCGCCCTTCCTGGGCGCGTACCCGATCTTCGTGATGAAGCTCATGTGCTTTGCGCTGTTTGCCTCGGCGTTCAACCTGCTGCTCGGCTACACCGGTCTGCTGTCCTTTGGCCACGCGGCGTTTCTGGGCGGCGGCGCCTACCTGTCCGGGCACGCGCTCAAGGTCTGGGGACTGACACCCGAGTTGGGCCTGCTGCTCGGCATGGCGGGCGGCGCCCTGCTCGGGCTGCTGTTTGGCTGGCTGGCGATCCGCCGCCAGGGGATCTACTTCTCGATGATCACCCTGGCGCTCGCGCAAATGCTGTTCTTTGCCTGCCTGCAGGCGCCCTTCACGGGGGGCGAGGACGGCCTGCAGGGCGTTGCGCGCGGCAGGCTGTTTGGCCTGATCGACCTGCAAAACGACCTGCGCATGTACTACCTGACGCTGGCGATCGTGGTGCTCGCCTTCCTGCTCATCGTGCGCACCATCCACTCGCCGTTTGGCCAAGTGCTCAAGGGAATCAAGGAGAACGAGCCACGCGCCATCTCGCTGGGCTACGACACGCAGCACTTCAAGCTGCTGGCCTTTGTGCTGTCGGCCGCGCTCGCGGGCCTGGCGGGCGCGCTCAAGACGCTGGTGCTCGGCTTTGCCACGCTCTCCGACGTGCACTGGACGGCCTCGGGCCAGGTCATCCTGATGACGCTGGTCGGCGGCCTGGGCACCCTGTCGGGCCCGCTCGTCGGCTCCGCCGTGGTGGTGCTGCTGGAAAACAAGATCGGCGAATTCGGCCAGCTGCTCGCCACGCTGACCGGCGTGCCATGGTTCGGGACGCTGGGCGAATCGGTGACCATGGTCACGGGCCTGATCTTCGTGGTCTGCGTGCTCGCGTTCCGCCGGGGGGTCATGGGCGAGATCATTGCCTGGACGCTCCGGCGCCGCGCGCGGGGTCCGCGCAGCGCCTGAATCACAGGCGCAGCGCAGCGGCGTACCCGGTCATCTCCAGATAGCCCCGGCCCACGGACCGCCCCGCGCCATTCAGCAGGTCCGAGAGACCCTCCCAGTAGATCGTCGTGCCCGATCCGCTGCCGCCGAGTTCCTGGTTGTCGAACCGTGCGCGCACCTGAAAGCTCCCCACGGGCGTTTGCAGCCGCCACTGCACCGGGTAGCGCGCGCCGCTCTGCGGGCTGTTCCAGAAGCGCTGCGGCGCGAATTCCACGCTGCCCGCGTCGAACACCTGCACCGCCTGCTGCGGGGCGCGCAAGGAGCCACCGGACCACAGGCTGGACCCGTCCGCACGGCGCAGCCGGAACGCCGTGAGCGCGCTGCCGTCGTCGAGGTTCATGCCGACCCAGTCCCAGCCCACGGCGTCCGGGGGCAGCAGCGTCTCGCTCCACTCGTGGTCCAGCCAGGCGCGACCCGTTGCGGGGACGACGGCCAGGCGCCGGCCCTGGACCCACAGGCTGCCGTCCACGCTCAGCTGGGGCTGGCTGTAGTAGTAGCTCGCGTGCTGCACGTCCGGCCCCTTGCGCGACAGGCCCTGCCGGCCCTGGAGCAGCAGGGGCTGGGTGCTGTCGAAGCGCAGATCCAGGCCGAACTGGCCGTCCATGATGCGCGCCGCGTAGCGGCTGGCCGGGGACCGGGGGCCGGACTGTGGAACGTCGCTGCGCCCGGGCTGTGGAACGTCGCTTCGCTCCAGTGTCCAGTCATGCAGCCGGATGCGCGTGTCGGACACGTTCGCCTGCGCCACGCCAAAGCCCGCGCGCGCGATGCGCTGCGCGTGCAGCAGGCGCTGGCCCGGCACGTCGCTGAGCGCCGCATGGGCAAACAGCAGCTGCTTGGCCGCGAACGCGGATTGCAGGCTCTGCGCGGCGTCCACGCGCGAGCGGAAGAACGTGACCTGAAATCCCCAGAGCTGGCCCGCCGCCTGCGCGTGGCCGGTGATGTACCACCACTCGGTGCGCAATTCGGGATGGCTGCCATGGTCGCGCGGAAAGACCAGCGTGCGCACGGGCAGTGCGTGCGCGGCGCCCAGGCCCCACAGACCCAGCGGGACGGCGAGCGGCGCAGCAAGCCAGGCGCGGCGCGTGCTCATTGCGCCCGATCCTGCGGCCAGCGTACCGGGGCGGCGTTCACCAGTCCTCCTTCACGGCCAGCACCGCGTCGCGTCCCGCTGCGGCGCGCCCGGCGATCCAGGCCGCCGCCGTTCCCGAAAGGATCAGCGCCAGGCACAGCGCGAGCAGGCGCCAGCCCGGCAGGTCGAGGTCCATGGTCCAGTGGAAACTCTGGGGGTTGACCACGTGCACCAGCACCACCGCGACCGCCAATCCCAGCAGCAGCCCGGCGGCAGCGCCTACGCCGCTCCAGACGGCGCCCTCGGCGGCGACCACGGCCAGGATCTGGCGCCGCGTCAGTCCCAGGTGCGCGAGCAGGCCGAACTCCCTGCGCCGCGCCAGCACCTGCGCACCAAAGCTCGCGGCGACGCCGAAGAGCCCGATGCCGATGGCCACCGCTTGCAGCCAGTAGGTGACGGCGAAGCTGCGGTCAAAGATGCGCAGCGAGCGTTCGCGGATCGCGCCGGAGAACATGAATTCCACCAGCGCCTGGTCGCCAGCGCCGGGGCCATGGCCCGCTGCCGCGAGCGCGCGAATGGACGCCTGCAGCGCCGCCACGTCCACCCCCTCGCGCGGCCACAGCGCCAGGTCGCTGGTGCGCGCGTCGCCGGTGAGCCGCAGCCAGACGGCGCGCTCGAGCAGCACCGCGCCCGACTGGTGAACGTAGTCGCGCCACACGCCGGCGATGAAAAAAATCTCCGCCCGCCCGTCCACCGCGCCGAAAGCCCGGGAAAGCGCAGGCCAGTCCATTCCCGGGCGCAGACCGTACAGGTCCACCACCGCCTCGCTGACGTAGACGCCCGTGCGCCCCGCGGGGACGGGCAGCGCCGCGCCCACCAGGGGCAGGTTCTGCTGCGGGTTGGCGCCCAGCGGACGGCTGAGCAGCATCAGCGCCGGGAGCGCGGGGTCCAACTGCAGCGGGCTCGCGCGCTGCGCCTGCACGCGCGCCAGGCCGGGCAACTGCGCCACGGCCTCGGCAAGGCCCGCGGGCAGCAGGGCGGCGTCGCCGCCGGCGGCGTTCAGCGCCGAGCGCAGGTACAGGGGCCCTGGCAGCACGGCGTCGAGCCACTGCGCGAGCGAGCCGCGAAAGCTCGAGACCATCACCGTCAGCGCCACCGCCAGGCTCAGGCTCGCGACCACGCCGCCCACGGCAATCGCGGCGCTGCCGCGCGCATGCCGGGCACGCGCCAACGCCAGCAAGGGCAGGACATGGCCGAGCGCGAGCGGCCGCAGGCGCTGCAACAGCCAGGCCATGCCCCAGGGCAGCAGCGCAATGCCGCCGAGCAGCAGCAGCGCGATCGCCGCGTAGGCCGGCAATGGAAGGCCCCACACCGGCGGGGCGCTGCTCAGCAGTGCGCCGGATGCCAGCAAAAGCATGCCGACCCACCCCCTGTCCGCCGGGCCGGCCGCGCCACCCAGGCCCTTGAGCGTTTGCGCC
>NZ_AFAL01000013.1 GCF_000193225.1 Verminephrobacter aporrectodeae subsp. tuberculatae At4
CTGCCTGAGCGCCGTGCGCTTTGGCGCGACGCTCGCGCAGCGCGAACGCTTGCAGGTGCGGTGTGTGCAGGCGCTGGCGCCTGGATAGTTGCAGAGTCAGCGCATCCCGTTTGGCCGACCGTTGACCTTGCCGCCTGCCCCGTCCGCCTGCGATAGACTGCGCAGCCAAAGCAGGAGCACCCGTTCATGAACCTGAGCTACCTTGATCCCAAGATCGACTTGGTCTTCAAGCGCGTCTTCTCGCGCGCCAATCTGCTCCTGGACTTTCTGAACGCCGTCCTGCCCTTGGACGCGCCCATCGAGTCCCTGACCTATCTGCCCACCGAGCAGGCGCCGCAAGTCCCGGGCATGCGGTTTTCCATCGTCGACGTCAAATGTCACGACCAGAGCGGTCAGGTGTTCGTCGTCGAAATGCAGATGCTGTGGACCGACGCTTACTTCTCGCGCATCCTGTTCAGCGGCGCCCAGGCCATCGTCAACCAACTCTCCTCGGGCGCGGCCTACCAGTCGCTGTGCCGGGTCTACTCGGTCACGGTGCTCAACGATGTTTTCGAGAAAGCCCCCAGCGAGAAAGACCGCTGGCTGCACCACTACAAGATCACCAGACTCGCCGAGCACGACAAGGTTTTGCAAGGCTTGCAGTTCGTCATTTTGGAGTTGCCCAAATTCACGCCCCAAACGCGGGTCGAAAAGCAAGTGACTGCGCTGTGGTTGCGCTTTCTGTGCGAGACCGGCAAGTCTGGTTTCGTACCCGATGAAGCCTTTCTGTCTTATCCGCCGGTGGCCAACGCGGTCAAGCTCACCGAGTTCAAGGGCTATAGCGCGGTCGAAATCGAGAGCTATCAGAAGTATCTCGATGCGCTGAGCAACGAGAAAAGCTTTCTGCTCGATGCCGAGACCAAGGGACGGGCGCAGGGGATGGAGGAGGGGCGGGTTGAGGGGATGGAGGAGGGCATTGAGAAGGGGCGGGTTGCGGGGTTGCAGGAGGGCATCGAGAAGGGAAGACTGGCGGTTGCGCGCAATCTCTTGGCCTTGCTCGATGATGATGAGGCCATCGCGCAGGCCAGCGGTTTGGCCCTTGCGGCCATCAAAAAGCTGCGTCAAGGGGCTTGAGTCAAGGGCGCTCACTCCTCGATCGAAGCGCTCCAGCGGTCGTCCCAGCCGTGCGCGCCCATGCGCTCGATGGCGCGCCGGTCGCGCTTGGTGGGGCGGCCTTCTTGCAGGCTGGCTGCGGGCTCGGGGGCCAGGCGCCGTTGCTGCGCAGCCTGCGCGCGTGCGGCCAGGCTGTCTGCGGTTTCCTCGTATAGCTGCTGGGCCACGGGCGCGGGGCCGCGGGTGGCGGACAGGCCGCGCACGATCACGGTGCGCGCAACGGGCCCCTGGCGCAGGGCCACGGTGTCGCCGCAGCGCAGTTCCCGCGCGGGTTTGGCCAACTGGCCGTTGACCGTGACGCGGCCCTTGCCGATTTCTTCGGTGGCCAGTCCGCGGGTCTTGTAGAAGCGGGCGCACCAGAGCCATTTGTCCAGGCGCATCGTCGTGTCGTTCATGGGGCGATTGTGCCGTGTGCGCGCGGCAACAGATGGTCCCGCCCCATGCCGGTCGCTGCGCCTGCTGCGTAGGTGTTTTCCCTGGGGGTCAAGGGGGTCGTTTGCCATGCGGGATCGCGCATCATTGGATGGTTTGCAAATCTTGCTCTGGAGGCTCCATGCGTCGCGATGGTTTTTTGAAGTCACTGGCCGCCCTGGCTGCCGCGGGCGCGTTGCCCGCGCCGGCCCAGACGGCGTTGGCCCTGAAGATGATGATTCCTGCCAACCCGGCCGGTGGCTGGGATGCCACCGGCCGTGCCCTGGGCAAGGCGATGCAGGACGCGGGTGCGGCAACGTCGGTGTCGTATGACAACAAGGGCGGCGCTGCCGGGGCGATTGGCCTGGCGCAGTTCGTCAACGCGAGCAAGGGCGACCCGAACGCCCTGATGGTGATGGGCGCCGTGATGCTCGGCGGGCTCATCACGGGCAAGCCCCCGGTGGGTCTGGACAAGGTCACGCCGCTGGCGCGCCTGACGAGCGAATACAACGTGTTCGTGCTGCCCGTCGATTCGCCGCTGAAGACCATGCAGGACGTGGTCGGACAGCTCAAAAAGGACCCGGGCAGCGTGAAATGGGGCGGCGGCTCGCGCGGCTCCACCGAGCACATTGCCGCGGCCATGATCGCCCGCGCGGTGGGGGTGGACCCGGCGAAGATCAACTACGTGGCGTTCCGTGGGGGCGGGGAGGCGACGGCCGCGGTCCTGGGCGGCAACGTCACCGTGGGCGGCAGCGGCTACAGCGAGTTTGCCGAGTACATCGCGACCGGCAAGATGCGCGCCGTGGGCGTGACCTCGGACGTCCGCCTCAAGGGGGTGAACGTGCCCACGCTCAAGGAGCAGGGCATCGACGTGGAAATCGGCAACTGGCGCGGCGTGTACGGTGCCCCGGGAATCACGGCCGCGCAGCGCAAGGCGCTGATCGACGCCCTGTCCAGGACCGTCAAGCACAAGTCCTGGCAGGACGCCATGGACAGGAACGGCTGGACGCCCGCATGGCTCGCGGGCGACGAGTTTGCCCACTTCGTGGACGCGCAGTTCGCCAGCCTGCGCGCCACGATGGCCAAATCCGGGATGATCTGAGTGGCAGGCGGGGAGACATATGACACAACGACATTCATCGCACTCCAGGCCCTTGCAGACCCTGGTGGGGGCGGGGCTGGTGGCGCTTGCGCTGTTTCTGGCCTGGGGCGCGCGTTCGGTCAGCGCCGAGGCGGGTTATGGCGGCGTGGGGCCGAACTTCCTCCCCTGGGTGGTGAGCGTGGCGCTGCTGGTCTGCGGCGCGCTCTGCGTGGTGCAGGCGCTCACGGGGGGCTTTCGTGATCTGGAAGAAAGCTCCGGCGAAGCGCGTGCGCACTGGCCGGGCTTTGTCTGGGTGTCGGCCGGCTTGCTGCTGAATGCCCTGCTGATCACCCGGATCGGCTTCATCCTGAGCTGCGCGCTGTGCTTCGTGCTGTCGGTGCGGGGCTTCAAGAGTTCCGAAGGCCGGCTGGACCTGCGCCTGCGCGCCTGGGTCGTGGACTTCCTCATCGGCGTGGCCCTGGCTGCCCCGGTGTTCTGGATGTTTGCGCAGTTGCTCGCCATCAACCTGCCCGGCCTGACCAGCACGGGGTGGCTGTAGGGTCTGCACGCCATGGAAACGCTGAATCTCCTGATGCAGGGTTTTGCCACCGCGGCAACGCCCATGAATCTGCTGTGGGCCTTTTTGGGCTGCATGATCGGCACGGCAGTGGGCGTGCTGCCGGGCATTGGCCCGGCCGTGGCCGTGGCCATGCTGCTGCCCATTACGGTGAAGGTCGAGGCCACGGCCTCGATGATCTTTTTTGCCGGTATCTACTACGGCGCCATGTACGGGGGGTCGACCACGTCGATCCTGCTGAACACGCCGGGCGAGGCGGGCTCCATGGTCACGGCCATGGAGGGCAACAAGATGGCGCGCAACGGGCGCGCCGGCGCGGCGCTGGCCACGGCGGCGATCGGCTCGTTCGTTGCGGGCAGCATTGCCACCGTGCTGGTCACGTTCTGCGCGCCGCTGGTGGCGCGGTACGCGGTGCGGCTGGGGCCGCCCGAATACTTCATGCTGATGGTGCTGGCCTTTACCACCGTGAGCGCGGTGCTCGGCAGGAGCACGCTGCGCGGCATGGTGGCGCTGTTCGTCGGTCTGGCCATGGGGCTTGTCGGAATCGACCAGATCACCGGGCAGGCGCGCTACACGGGCGGCGTTCCCGAGTTGATGGACGGCATCGAGGTGGTGTTGATCGCCGTGGGGCTGTTTGCCGTGGGCGAGGCCCTGTACAACGTGATGTACGAGGGCCGGACGCAGGAAACCCGCAACCGCCTGAGCGGCACGCACATGACCCGGCAGGAGTGGCGCCGCTCCTGGCCCGCTTGGTTGCGCGCCACGGCCATCGGTTTTCCGTTCGGCACCGTGCCCGCGGGCGGCAGCGAGATTCCCACCTTTCTGAGCTACGCGGCGGAAAAGAAGCTGAGCCGCTACCCGCAGGAGTTCGGCACCACCGGCGCCATCGAGGGCGTTGCCGGCCCCGAGGCGGCGAACAACGCGGCCATTACGGCGACGCTGATTCCGCTGCTCACGTTGGGGATTCCCACGTCCAATACCACGGCCATCCTGCTCGGCGCGTTCCAGAACTACGGCATACAGCCCGGCCCGCAGCTGTTCGACACCAATGCGGGGCTGGTCTGGGCGCTGATCGCTTCGATGTACATCGGCAATGTGATGCTGCTCATCCTGAACCTGCCCCTGGTGGGCCTGTGGGTGAAGCTGCTGAATATTCCCAAGCCCTATCTGTACGCGGGCATTTTGGTGTTCTCCACGCTGGGCGTGTACGGCATGCGCCAGAGCGCGTTCGACCTGGTGCTGCTGTACGCGATGGGCCTCTTGGGAGTGCTGATGCGCCGCTTCGATTTTCCGGCCGCGCCGGTGGTGGTGGGCATGATCCTCGGGCCCTTGGCCGAGGCGCAGCTGCGCAACGCCGTGTCGATTGGCGAAGGCCGGTGGTCGATCTTTCTGGAGCGCCCGGGTTCGTTGGCGCTGATCGTCGTCGTGCTTGCGCTGCTCATCCTGCCGCGCCTGCTGCGCCGCTGGGCGGCGCGCAAACTGGCTGCGGCGCCGCCGCCGGCCTGAGCTGCGCGCCGTCCACGTCCATGAAACGGCACGGAATCTTGTCCTGGATCAAGGCTTTGGCGCGCTGCCGCGCGCGCATGGCTTGATCCCGCGGGCCGATGCCGCGACACTCCACCCGTCGCGCGCCGACCCGCCAAGCCATGCCCCGCCATCCCTGCGCCCTGCCCGCCATCCGCACGATCGGCCTGATGCAGCCCCTGGCGTGGCTGGCCCTGGCCTGGCGCGACATGGCCCGCGCGGGCTGGATCAGCTTTGCGCATGGCCTGGCGCTTGCGCTGTTTGGTGCGCTCATCCTTGCAGTAGCGCACAACCGGTTCTGGCTGCTGGCGGGCGCGTTGTCGGGCTTTCTGGTGGTCGCTCCCGCGTTGGCCGCGAGCCTGTACGCGCTGAGCCGCGCGCTCGAGCGCGGGGAACCGGCGAACACGGGCGTGGTGCTCAGGACGTGGCTCAACTGGCAGGACGGCCATGTGGACAAATGGGGGCGCGACTACTGGTGCATGGCGCAGTTCGGCGCCTTGCTGGCGCTCGCAGCGACGGGCTGGGTCGTGACCTCCGCTGCGCTCATCACACTGCTTGCGCCCGTTCCCGTCCTGACGCCGCTGGATTTTCTGCGCCACGTGGTGTTGGCCGGGGACGGCTGGCTGTTTGAACTCTGGCTGGCGCTGGGCAGCCTCATGGCCGCGCCGATCTTTGCGTCCAGCGTGGTCGCCATGCCCCTGCTGCTGGACCGCCGCGCGAGCCTGCTCCAGGCCGTGCTCACGAGCTGGCAGGCGGTGCTCGGCAATCCGCTGCCGATGGCGTTCTGGGCCGCGCTGATCCTGGGGTTCACGCTGCTCGGTCTGGGGTCGCTGCTGCTCGGCTTGATCGCCGTCATGCCCCTGCTGGGCCACGCCAGCTGGCATGCCTACCGCGACCTGGTCGATGCAGCGCATCTGCCGCTGCGCGACGCGCCTGCGCCCGCACGCGGCGGCGGGACGGGTGGTGGTGATGGAGGGGCAGCGTGATCTTCGGCTTTACCGAGGCGCAGATCGCGGGCTTTTTCCTCACCTACGGCGTGGGGGCGTTCATCCTGTACATGCTGTTCATCATCGGCCAGCTGGCGTGGGAGTCCAAGGCGGGGCGCTTTGGCACCTTTGTGCTGTTCCTGGGCCTGGGTGTGGGCTTTCTGGGGTTCTTGGCCAAGGTGGTGATTCAGTGGTGGCTGGAGCGGTGACGCAGAGCACTCCCGAGTCACCCCTTTGAGGGGGCCGACACCAGCCGTTGATTACAGCGTCCAGCGGGCGCGCAGCGACGGCCGCTGGGAAAACTCCGCGTACCACTGCGCCACCGCCGCGTGGCGGCTGCGCCAGTCGAATTCGGCAAAGCGCACGTCGAGGTAGCCGAGCGCGCAGGCGACGGTCAGCGTGCCGATATCGACGCGGCCGGGTGCGAGC
>NZ_AFAL01000012.1 GCF_000193225.1 Verminephrobacter aporrectodeae subsp. tuberculatae At4
TAGTAGTGGTGTGTTGTGTTCTGTTGGACCTACAGACAGTTAGATTAGTAGTAGTGGTGTGTTGTGTTCTGTTGGACCTACAGACAGTTAGATTAGTAGTAGTGGTGTGTTTTAATGTGTTCTGTTAGACCTAAAGACAGTTAGATTAGTAGTAGTGGTGTGTTTTAATGTGTTCTGTTGGACCTACAGACAGTTAGATTAGTATT
>NZ_AFAL01000011.1 GCF_000193225.1 Verminephrobacter aporrectodeae subsp. tuberculatae At4
ATTTCACAGTATTTAAAAATATATATATTTTACCTTTATTTTACTCAGCAAGTCAGTTAAGAACAAATTCTTATTTTCAATGACGGCCTAGGAACAGTGGGTTAACTGCCTGTTCAGGGGCAGAACGACAGATTTGTACCTTGTCAGCTCAGGGATTTGAACTTGCAACCTTCCGGTTACTAGTCCAACACTCTAACCACTAGGCTACC
>NZ_AFAL01000010.1 GCF_000193225.1 Verminephrobacter aporrectodeae subsp. tuberculatae At4
TGGCGCCTGGCCGACGTGGACGAGCGCACGCTGGTCGCGGCCGTGGTGGGCGCGCAGCGCACGCTGCCCGAGCGGGCCCCGGACCCGGGCTCCAGAGCGCAGGGCGCGGTGGCGCTGCACGTGCACACCCTCGATGGTCCGAATGGCCTGGCCATCGAGGACCTGCGCGTGCACCAGGGCGAGATCGTCGGCCTGACCGGCTTG
>NZ_AFAL01000009.1 GCF_000193225.1 Verminephrobacter aporrectodeae subsp. tuberculatae At4
GCACCTGCGCGTATTCGCGGTAGTCCAGCCCGGCGCGGCGCATCAGCCGGTTTTCCATCGAAAACCCCAGGGGCTCTATCAGGTGCAGCGTGCAGCCCGTGTTCGCCGCCAGGCGAATCACATTGCCGGTGTTGGGCGGGATTTCGGGTTCGACAAGGACGATGTGGAACATGGCGGCTATTTTGTTGGCTTCCGGCCGCGTGCGCCGGGCGTCT
>NZ_AFAL01000008.1 GCF_000193225.1 Verminephrobacter aporrectodeae subsp. tuberculatae At4
CACCAGCAACTGCGGCGCGGGCAATTCGGCCAGGAGTTCGACGGCCGCGTGCAGGGAGTCGGGGTTGGCGTTGTAGCTATCGTCGACCACGGTGATCGTGCGGCCCGCGCAGTGCACGCCAAAGGTGCACGAGCGGCCCGGGATCGGCGTGAAATCGTTCAAGCCCTGCGCGATCGCGGCCAGCGGCGCGCCCGCAGCGAGCGCGCCCGCAGCGG
>NZ_AFAL01000007.1 GCF_000193225.1 Verminephrobacter aporrectodeae subsp. tuberculatae At4
CGATGCAGAGCGGGCAGCTGCTGTGGCTGCGTCGCCACGCGCCGCAGCGCCTGGCGCGGGCCACGACCGCGCTGCATTGCAAGGACTGGCTCTACTTCCAGGCCACCGGCGTGCGCAGCACCTGCAACACCGAGGCCATCTTCACCTTCGGCAACTACCGCAGCGGCGCCTACGACGACGAAGTGCTCGCGCTGCTCGGTCTGCCCGAGCTCGCGCGCCTGCTGCCGCCCATCGTCACGCCCGGATCGGCG
>NZ_AFAL01000006.1 GCF_000193225.1 Verminephrobacter aporrectodeae subsp. tuberculatae At4
CCGGCGAAGGCGTCCACGGCCAGCTGAATGTCGTTGTTCGTGGTGGACTCGAGCGGGTTGTGGCTGATTCCCGCGTTCTGGCCGCGCACGAAGAGCATCGCCTGGGGCAGGATCGCGTGCAGCTTCATGGCGTCGTGGCCTGCGCCGCTGGGCAGGCGCAGCACGGGCAGGCCGAGCGCTTCCACGGCGCGTTCCCAGTGGCGCTGCCACGCGGGCGCGCTGGGGGCGGCGGCAGCGCGCAGCGCTTCG
>NZ_AFAL01000005.1 GCF_000193225.1 Verminephrobacter aporrectodeae subsp. tuberculatae At4
CAGCGCTGGCCCGCGCTGTCGAACGCGGACGCGAGCACGTCGCCCACCACCTGTTCCACCAGCGCGGACGAATCGACGATCAGCGCGTTCTGCCCGCCGGTCTCGGCGATCAGCGGGATCGGGTGGCGCGCCGCGCCCTGCCGCCCGGCGAGCGCGCGCTGCAGGGTGCGCGCCACCTCGATGGAGCCGGTGAACAGCACGCCCTGCACGCGCGCGTCGGCGAC
>NZ_AFAL01000004.1 GCF_000193225.1 Verminephrobacter aporrectodeae subsp. tuberculatae At4
GCGCAGCAGCTCACCCATGCCGACGCGCCGTACTTGGTGGACGCGGTGGCCGTCGCGATCGAGATCGCCGATTCGCGCTGGCAAGAAGGCTTGCAGGCACCGGCTGCGCTGCGCCTCGCCGATCAGGGCTCGCACGGCGCGCTGCTCCTGGGTGGCTGGCTCCCCAACCACCGGGGGCATGACTGGGCAGGCCAGCGCTGCGAGGTCCGCTTTGGTGCGGCCCCGGGTGCCGCGCCCGCCATCGAAAACACCGGCGCCTACTCGCTGGGCGACCCGCTGTGGCTGCTGCCGATCTGGCTGCGCCATGCCACGCGCGGCGCTCGCACGGTGCCCGCGCACACCGTGG
>NZ_AFAL01000003.1 GCF_000193225.1 Verminephrobacter aporrectodeae subsp. tuberculatae At4
GGGGGCGGTGTATCTGGCGTGCCGTTGCTAACCCAACGGTCTTTCACGCTCAATGCATCGTTGCCTGTCACGTCCTGAATGGCGTTGGCGTCGTTAAGACCCGTGGGGTCGGCGTAGTCGAGGGTCACTTTCTGACCAGCGGCTACGGGGCTGGTCAATGTCAGAGTGACGGTCATGGCCTCGGGATCCACGGCCACGTTGGTGACGACGTTGATTCCTTCACCAACATGCACCGTAAAAG
>NZ_AFAL01000002.1 GCF_000193225.1 Verminephrobacter aporrectodeae subsp. tuberculatae At4
GTGGGCCCCGAGCACGCGCGCACGTGGCTGGTGCTCGGCGTCACGGCGCAGCAGCTCAGCTGCCTGCACGTGCTGCCCGCGTCCCCGGTGGCCGTCGCCGATGCCCCGGCTCCCGGGCCCGCCCGGGGTCCCCCCGGTCGGTGGCTGGTGGGCATTGGCCGCCTCGCGGGGGAAGGCCGATACGCCGTGCGCCGCCAGGCCGTGGTTCG
>NZ_AFAL01000001.1 GCF_000193225.1 Verminephrobacter aporrectodeae subsp. tuberculatae At4
CTCGCCCATCAGCGTGCCGCCGCATGACAACTCGGCCATGGACGGCTACGCGTTGGCCGGCGCGGAGCTCGTCGCCGGCCAGCCCCTGACGCTGCGCGTGGCGGGCAGCGCGTTCGCCGGCAAGCCCTGGGCGGGCGCGGTGGCGCGCGGTGCGTGCGTGCGGATCATGACCGGCGCGGTCCTGCCCGCGGGGCTGGACACCGTCGTGCCGCAGGAGTTCACCACGGACGCCGGGAACGGCTGCA